>CALKJV010000076.1 GCA_937995505.1 uncultured Bacteroidia bacterium
TCGTCGTACACAATGGCTTTTATCCCCTGTACGAGACCTTTGAAGAAGGGTGGGAAGGCCGCCCCGTACCCGCCAACCTCTGGCGAGTAGTCGACCCTAATAACGACTGCTTCACTTGGCGTCCAGGCCATTGCGTAGGCAGTAATGGCCAGCGCACTACCGCTATGTTTGTCAATCTCTGGGCTTACATGGAGACCGGGCGGCGCGACGAACTTCATACCCCCCTTATTGACCTAACCAATGCCCCCAGCACTGTCCAGCTACAGTTTGACGTAGCCTACGCCCGCTACGATAACTCCAGCACCGATGAACTTCGGGTAGAAGTAGCTACAGCTTGCGGTACGACTTGGGCGGCTGCGGCTATCTTCTCTCAGTCGGGAGCCGCCCTGGCTACGACAGCAAATACCACAGCCCGCTTCGTCCCCACCGCAGCAAACCAGTGGCAACCCCGCACCGTTAGCCTTAGTAGCTATGTAGGGCAGGTTATCCGCCTGCGCTTCGTAACCGTAAATCAATACGGCAACTGTATCTGGATTGATAACGTGCGCATCACGCATCAGCCAATGGTATTTTGGGCCGACTCGGGGCAGGTAGCGCGCGAAGAGCTTACCTGGACACCCTTGGCGGGAGATTGCCGCCGCTACCGAGACTTCCAGATACCTGTGCGCATCTCTGCTGCTCCCTCCGCTAATGTAACTGTATCCGTGACAGCAGCCCCGTCCAGCAGCGCTCGGGATGGAATTGATTTCAGCATTCTCACACCGACACTCACATTTCCCAGCGGTAGCACCGCCGCTCAAAATGTAACCGTGCGCGTCTTTGAGGACCAGGCTATCGAGCCTTTGCGGGTAGCGGAGCTCCAACTAAGTGTAACGAGCGGCCCAGCGACCGTACCCACTAACCGCCGCACCTATCGCCTCTGGATAGAAGACAATGACTTTTTCCCGCCCGAAGTGATCCTGTGGCAGGAAAACTTTGAAAGTGGGATAGGCGGCTTCACACAAGTAACGGTGACTAGCGGCTCCAACCAGTGGGTGCGCGGGAATGCCTCTACCACGGGCATGACTGGATCTTCCCTCTACATCACAAATAACACCAGTGCTACTCCCCCGCCTTATGCCTACACTATTACCTCTACGAGCCGCGTAGCCGCTGTCTCTCCAGCAATTAACACTACTGGCGCCACTGACCTCGTACTGGCCTTTGATGTAAATGTCGGTGGGGAGTATGATGGCGCCACCTTGTATGACTTCGGGCGGCTCTTTTATTCCACTACTTCGGCTACGGGGGGCTTTCAGCCTCTTATCGGCTGCGCATGGGGGAATAATACCTGCCTCCTTGCTAACATGCAGCGCAGCCAGAGCCTGTATGGCTACCCTGGCCTCGTACGGCGCATCTATGTAGCTCTCCCGACAGCTACTTGGAACCAGCCTAACCTTTGGCTCGCTTGGCGCTGGGATAACAATAACAATAGCGCTGGTACACAGCCCCCTATGGCTATTGACAACATCGTCCTATACGGTCGCAGAACTCCCGCTATTGAGACAGCTACGGCTTCTACCAGCGTATATTTCGGTCCGGGGGACTCCCTGTATGCTTACAATCCTACTGACGGCGACCTCCTTCTTCGCTTGGTCAATCCCTCTACGACCAATTTTGGTTGTACGCAAGTGCAGATTGACCGCACCGGCACCAGCGCACAAGCGCTACGGCCGACCCATACCTCTGCCGAGTATGTAACCGACAAAACCTACCGAGTAATCCCTGCCAATTCCACCACTGGCACCTACCATATCACCCTTTACTATACGAATGCGGAGGTCTTGGGATACGAAGCAGCTACGAGCCAGAGCTGGAATACAGCCCCCTATGTGGTAAAGGCCGACAATAGTATCACGGCGGAGTTTACTGCACCGTCCCCGACTTATCAGCTCAGCACCGTGCGAGCTGTGGGGAATTACGGCACGACAGGGCGATGGATTTGGGGGCAGTTTAGTGGGTTTTCGGGGTTTGCGGCGGGGGCACCTCCTCCCTTGGCGCAGCGTCCTTCTGTACCCGCCGAAACCGCACCAGAGCCCTATCGCTTTTGGGCCGAGTCACCTTTTCAGGGGATCTTACGCTTCCAGGCAGAGGAGGACTTTGCCACCCTCCAGCTGCGCAATCTCGCTGGAGCAGTCCTATGGCAAGCTACCGGCCCCTTTAAGGCAGGAAATTACAGCTTATCTGCGCCGAGCCTACCTGCAGGAGTGTATATCTTAGAGTGGGTAGCAGGTTCAGGACAGCCACTCGCCCGCCAAAAAGTCCTCGCCCTACCTTGAGCTGCCCCCTTGCTCAAGGCGAAAGGGTAGAGTCATTCGCTTCGTGCGTGCCCTGTGCTCACCAGTCGTGCTACTCGTATATTATTTATATTTGTTTGATATGCGTTCCCTGCTAGCGCTCCTTAGCTTGAGCGTAGGATTAGAGCTCTCGGCACAGAGTCATCGAGTTCGCTGCTGGACTGTGGAGGCTGATAGCCTTATGCGGGCTCTCTACCCCGCAGAATGGATCAGCCTTGATGAACTGGAACCCCTCCTTCAGAGTGCTGTGCAGGCTAAAAAGCAAGCATTAGCCCAGCATAGGACGATTGGGGGAGTGTATCAGATTCCTGTGGTGTTTCATGTCATCCACAATGGTGAGCCTGAAGGTAGTGGCCGAAACATCCCCACTGCCAATATCCTCCACCAGCTAGAGGTACTGAATGAAGACTTTCGTCGGAAAGAGGGTACGCCAGGCTGGAACGATGACCCTCACGGAACGGATACCCGCATTGAGTTTGTCCTTGCCAAACGCGACCCTGATGGCAATCCCACCACGGGCATCGTACGCTGGAATCGCAATGACTGGGGCTGGAATCCTCCTCCTTATAACGTTAGCTACATCCAGACCACCATCAAACCTAATACCATCTGGGAGCCATCCCAGTACCTCAATATCTGGGTGATAGATGTCGGCGGTGGTATTGTGGGATATGCGCAGTTTCCGAGTTTCTCTGCTCTATTGGGGATGCCTGGGGATGCTGGCGACCCTAACGGCACCTCCAACTGTACCCAATCCGCCCTCACCGACGGCGTAGTGCTAACGTATGATGTGGTCGGCTCTACCCAGAAGGGCTCCACCGGTATTGCAGTTCCTTATCAGCTTGGCCGAACCGCTACGCATGAGGTAGGTCACTGGCTCGGCCTACGCCATCCTTGGGGAGATGGAGACTGTACCGTAGATGACTACTGCGAGGACACGCCACTGTGCAACGGAGCCTCTTTCGGCTGCCCGGTCAATCCTCCCTCTTGTACCCCCGGTGTACGCCGCATGATAGAGAACTATATGGACTACTCCGATGATGGCTGCCTGAATATCTTTACCCTTGACCAGGCGCTGCGTATGCGGGCTGTACTGGAGACCTCTCGTCGGAGCCTCCTAAGCTCACCAGGCCTGATTCCTCCCCATCCTACTGATGCGGCCGTAGCCGACCTCTTAGTACCTCAAGACCTCTGCCCAGGCACTTATGCCATTTCAGTCGTACTGCAAAATACCGGTACAAGCACTTCTCTCACAAATCTACCGATAGCGTATCGCATAGATGAAGGGCCTTGGCAGACCCAGACTTGGACTGGAACCCTCAATCCGGGGGACACAACGACCTTCACACTCATCGGCCTTTCCTTCCCTACGGCGGGATGGCATACCCTTACGGTTTGCACGCAGCTACCAGGGGATCCCGACGGCACCCAAGATACGCTCACAGCCCAGCTGTATGTACACGAAGGCTTCTATCCGCTCTATGAAACCTTCGACCATGGCTGGCTAGGCCAACCTATAGTACCTACCTTTTGGAGGGTGCGAAATCCCGACCAGGACTGCATCACTTGGGCAGCCGGTAGCTGCATAGGCGAAGGAGGTCAACCCACCACAGCCATGCATATCAACCTTTTCAGCTATCCTCAAGGAGGGCGAAGAGACGAGCTTTACACCCCCCTTATAGACCTTACAAACGCTCCCACCGGCGTGAAGCTAGAGTTTTCGCTTGCGTATCGCCCCCGAGGCACGCGAAAAGATACGCTCCTAATTGAAATAGCTACCGAGTGTGGCACCCTCTGGCAGTCAACCCCTCTCTTTCTCCAAGACGCCTCTACCGGCTTGGCTACAGGCAGCGCTTTGACTTCCCGCTTGATTCCCAGTGCCGCTTCAGATTGGCAAACCCGCACAATAGACTTAGATGCTTACAGAGGGCAGAAGGTTCGTTTGCGCTTCGTTACGAAAAATCGTTACGGAAACGCCCTCTGGATAGATAACGTGCGGCTCTCCCACGAAGCCATGGTCTTTTGGCAAGACTCAGGCAAAATTATCCGTGAAGAACTTACTTGGGCACCCTTGGCAGGTGACTGCCGCCGCTATCGGGACCTCTCGCTGCCTGTCCAGATTTCTGCCTCCCCCTCCGCAGACGTAACTCTCTCTCTCCGTACAGCCCCTTCCAGCACAGCCCGAGAAGGGGTAGATTTTGCTATCCTAACTCCGACTCTGACCTTCCCAGCAGGGAGCACCATCGCCCAGAACGCCATCGTACGACTCTTTGAGGACCAGGCGATAGAACCCCCCCGGGTAGCCGAACTCCAACTTAGCGTAACCAGCGGTCCTGCTACCGTCCCCGCCAACCGTCGTACCTACCGCTTATGGATAGAGGACAATGACTTTTTTCCTCCCGAAGTCATACTCTGGCAAGAAGACTTTGAGGCAGGAGAAGGAGGCTTCAGCTATGTAGACCTTACTCCTGGCGGAGCAAACAAATGGATACGAGGTACAGGGGCAAATTTGGGCTCCGGCTTCTCCTTGTACATCTCTAATAACCCTTCCGCTGATCCGCCACCTCATCAATATGCCCTCAATTCATCCAGCCGGATAGCCGCTGTCTCGCCTACCATCAATACTGAGGGAGCCACAGACTTAGTGCTAGCGTTTGATGCGCTTGTAGGGGGGCAATATGCCGGCAATAACCTCGTAGATTTTGGACGGGTGTTTTATTCCACTACCTCTGCGACCACAGGCTTTCAACCCTTGATAGGCTGCGCTTGGACCGCAAATACTTGCCTTTTGGCTACTCAACAGCGAGCCCAAAGCTTGTACGGCTATCCTACGCTTGTACGGCGCATCTACCTGAAATTGCCGCCAGCTACCTGGAATCAGCCCAATCTCTGGCTTGCTTGGCGCTGGGATAATAACGCTTCTGCTGGCACCCAGCCCCCTCTCGCCATAGATAATATCGTTCTCTATGGCAGAAGGGCCCCTTCTGTGGAAACAGACCCTACCTCCACGCAAGTGTATGTAGGCCCAGAAGACTCCCTGTATGTCTATAGCCCCACCGAAGGAAAACTGCTCTTACATATCGTAAACCTCAGCAGCCGAGATTACGGTTGTACGGAGGTTGGGGTTGATCGGGCTGGCTCGGGAGTCCTGCCCCTCCGAGCAGACCATACCACAAACCACGCTGTAACCGAAAAAACCTTCCGCCTTAGTCCCAGAAATGCTTATCCTGATGGGCCTTATGCCCTTACCCTTTACTACACCAACAGTGAAGTGGTGGGCTATGAGAGCGCTACCGGCCAAAGCTGGGAGGCTGCACCAGTGCTAGTTCGAGCCGAGCAGAGCATCGCAGCGGAATACACAGCCCCACAAGCCACTTATGTAGTAAGTGAGCGCCGAGTGATTGGAAACTACAGCACGACTGAGAGATGGATACGAGGAGAGTTTTTACGCTTACCCGGTGCGATGGGCTTTGCCGCAGGAGCTCCACCCGCCCGCTATGAAGCCCCCCTTAGCTTGCAAGCCCCTATACCGGCAGCAAGGGCCTGGGTGGTTTCGCCATTCTCCACAGAACTACGCTTCTTTATAGAGCAGCCTTTCCATAGCTTATGGCTCTACAACCTCGCTGGATCAGTCGTATGGCAAGCTACCGGCCCCTTTGAAGCAGGAAACTATAGCTTATCTGCACCTAACTTGCCCGCTGGAGCTTACCTATTAGAGTGGGTAGGGCCTTCTGGAGAGATTCTCGCCCGGAAAAAGATCTTGGCTTTACCCTAAGCCCAAATCCTGCCACTCCGAGGGGTGGGGACGCCGAGGAAAAACCTGCGCGACTCCCCACCCCACCACGAATCCCCCTACATGCGCCCAAAAAGCCACCCCTGCGGTGTCTCCTTCTACCAAGTTCACAAACCTATCCAGGGTGCCCTGTACCAGCTGCAGCACAAACCACAATATCAAAAACACCCGAGCCGATAACGCCGTGAAAAACCAAGGTGGAATCCAAGTGTACACCCGAGCACGCGGATAAAGCACCAAATACGCCCCCATCACCCCCGAAATAGCCCCAGAAGCTCCCACCACAGGCACCTCTGAAAGGGGATACAAAAGATGATGCAACCCGATTGCCCCTATGCCGGCCCCTAAGTAGAGTCCCGTATAGCCTACTTTTCCTAAGCCATCTTCTACATTGTCGCCAAAAACCCATAAGGTCCACATATTGAAGAGCAGGTGCAGCCAGCCTCCATGCATGAACATGGAGCTCAAGGCCCTTTCCCAAGAAAATCCTTCAGCAGGCACATACCCGAGCCGATTGAGCGCATGCACGAATCCCGCTCCTTCCTCGTAGTGCTCTACAAAAATCCAGCAGTTAGTGGCTATAAGGGCAGCTGTAATCAGGGGAAAGCTCCGAGACGGGTTGATATCCCGAATAGGTACCATTCAGCAAAAATATCATCTAAACGGCAACATCCAGGAGCACCTCTTCTCTACCGCCTGCTTAGCGCTCACTGACAGGCCTCACACTCCTCCCCAGTAAGAGAAGCGTTGAGTCTACAAGCCATGGCGGCGTTGGCGGCTTCTGAGGAGTCAGGGAAGGAGGAGCCTGCCAGGTCAGCCTTGGATACTGTGCTTTTCTCTATGGCAGAGGCCCCTAAAGTGCGCAGGTAGTAGGTAGTCTTGAGCCCCGCATGCCAGGCCGCACGGTACATATGGCTTAGCTCTTTCATATCGGGCTGGGCTAAAAAGAGATTGAGCGATTGGGATTGGTCAATCCACTTCTGCCGGCGAGCCGCCGCCTCAATGATTCGGCGCCACGGTATCTGAAAAGCGGTTTTGTAGCGCTCCACAAGCTCTTGAGGAATCCCTTCCACCTGCGACAGATCCCCATCAAAATACTTCAGCTGCTTCCGCACGGCTTCTGTCCACAGCCCTAATCGCTTGAGATCCTTCACTAAGAAGGGATTGAGCACCACAAAATCGCCCGAGAGGTTGCTTTTCACATACATATTGCTGTACAGCGGCTCTATGGACGGCGAACTGCCCATGATATTGGAGATAGTAGCCGTGGGGGCAATTGCGAGCACATTAGAATTTCGCATCGCTTGCCTCCGAATTTTTTCTCGCAGGGCATCCCAATTTAGCCTGGCAGCTCGGGAAACTTCTATAGGCTGGCCCCGCTCCCGCTCCAAAAGGTCTACAGTATCTAAGGGCAGAAGGCCGCGCGCCCATTTAGAGCCAGCGAAGGTAGCGTAGCTACCCCGCTCGGCTGCTAAGTCCGACGAAGCCGAGTAA
Organism: uncultured Bacteroidia bacterium; assembly: GCA_937995505.1. Classification (GTDB taxonomy): domain Bacteria; phylum Bacteroidota; class Bacteroidia; order SpSt-205; family SpSt-205; genus SpSt-205. The sequence goes on from CALKJV010000076.1 coordinate 7,624, forward strand.
GCCTCATACGCAATAAACTCCATTACCGAATCGGCTAGCTCCACTGCCTCTGGGCTATCAAAGGCCACGCCTTGGGCCATTAGGAAGTAATGCCAGCCCATAAGCCCCAGCCCAACCGGCCGATGCTTGAGGTTAGAGCGCCGAGCCGCCTCAATAGGATAGAAGTTGATATCAATCACATTATCCAGCGCACGCACGGCAATCCGAATCGTCTCGCGCAAGAGCTCCCAATCTAACTGACCGTCTGGAGTGAGGTGATTTTCCAGCACGATAGAACCTAAATTGCAAACGGCTACTTCATCTGCGCTGGTATTGAGGGTTATTTCGGTGCACAGGTTAGAGGAATGAATAACGCCCACATGATCTTGAGGGCTACGGAGATTGCAGGGGTCCTTGAAGGTCATCCATGGGTGGCCGGTCTCAAAGAGCATGCGGAGCATTTGCTTCCACAGCTCAATGGCTTCTATGCGTTGGCTCCAGATTTTGCCTTCTTCGGCGAGGCGTTCGTAGGCTTCGTAGCGCTCTTCAAAGGCTTTGCCGTAGAGTTCGTGGAGGTCGGGTACTTCATTGGAGCGGAAGAGGGTCCAATGCTGGCGAGCTTCCATGCGCTTCATGAAGAGGTCGGGGATCCAGACGGCGGTATTGAGGTCGTGGGTTCGGCGGCGCTCGTCGCCCGTATTGCGCCGCAGCTCCAGGAAGTCAAAGATGTCATTGTGCCACAGCTCTAAGTACGCGCAGCCGGAGCCGGCGCGTTTACCGCCTTGATTGACGGCGACGAGCTGGTCATTGTGCATTTTGAGGAAGGGGATGACGCCTTGGCTTTCGCCGTTGGTGCCCTTGATGTAGGCGCCTGTCCCACGCACTGCCGTCCACGAGCCGCCTAATCCCCCTGCCCACTTGGAGAGAAAGGCGTTTTCGGCAATACCCCGCAGCATGATAGACTCAATGGAGTCATCTACCTTGTACAAGTAGCAGGAGGAAAGCTGCGGCCGCAAGGTACCGCTATTGAAGAGGGTCGGGGTAGAAGAGCAAAAGAGCCGACGCCGATACCGATCATAAAGGGCTAAAATACGAGTCTCTCGGTCGCCTGTCTCTAAAAGGTGCAGCCCCATAGCCACACGCATCCAGAAAAACTGCGGCGCCTCTATGCGGCGAGGCTGGCTACCTGTTTTATCCGTAATGAGATAGCGGTCGTACAGGGTTTGTAAGCCCAGGTAAGTGAAGCCTTTATCATATATCGGGTCCAGGGCCTGGCTAAGCCGTTCGCAGTCAAAGTCCAAAAGTCGCGGGTCTAAGCGTTCTATGGCTACGCCTCTCTCCAAGTAAGGGCGGAAGCCCTGCTGGTGAAAGGTTTGTAAAAGAGTCGGTCCATGGCGTAAAACATCCCATCCCAGCGTTTCCTCATAGATGTAGGTAAGGAGGATCCGCCCTGCAAAAAGGGCAAAGTCGGCATCGTATTCCATGAGGGCTTTGGCGTTGAGGATGAGGGTTTTTTGGAGGTTTGCGCGGGAAATGCCGGAGTAGAGGCTTTTGCGGAGGGCGGCTTCTATGGCGGAGTCGGAGAGGTTGAGGTCTAAGCCTTCTCGGGCGAAATGCATACGGGCACGCAGCTCCTCTCCATCCCAGAAGGTTACGGAGCCATTGGGTTCTACGACCTCTAGGAGCTCCAGCTGGAGGGGGGCTTGCAGGGCTGCTTCTAAGCGCTCTTGGGCGCGGCGGGCTCGGTATAGGGCATACGCTCGCGCTACCCGCCACTGCTCTTCTAAAAGAAGGGCTTCAATGACCAGGTCCTGGATGGTCTCCAGCTCTACTACAGACTGGCCTAAGTGAAGTACCCTTTCCCCGATGCGAGCGGCAAGGCGAGGGGCTGGGTCGGTAGGCTGCCCTACGGCGCGAAAGGCCTTTTCCAAGGCTCGGATAATTTTGTGCTCCATCCAAGGCACGATTTGGCCAGTTCGGCGCCGCACTAAGGGCCATACAGCGGCATTTTGGGCAGGCTCATGCTGGCGCGCGCGCAAGAGCAAAAAAGCATATGCCACGCGATCTTGCCCCTGCTCAAAAAGCGATTTCGCAATCAGCGCGACAATGTCTGCTTCGGTAGGCTTGAGGGTAGAAGGAAGCTGGTCTAACCACGAAAGCACCGGGCGCAGCCACGCTTCCATGAGGGAGCGCAGCTGGTCTAAGTCCGGATTCGGCTCTAATTGGGTGCTAAGCCAAGCCTGCGCAAGCAGGCGCATGTAGGGGTCAGCTTCAAAGTAGT
>CALKJV010000077.1 GCA_937995505.1 uncultured Bacteroidia bacterium
GATGGGCCTTTTGCCCTGGTAGGGGTTCTACCTCGTGGCCTTCCTGTGGCAGAGGCCATTCATGCTCAGCTCCAAACTATCCTCCCCTCGCCGCCGCTTCTCGGTCGCTTAGATGTAACCCTGTGGCGCGACGATTTGCACCATAGAGAAAAGCTACGGGTTCCGCAGCGGACGGAATTACCCTTTCCGATTGAGGGGCAGAAGGTATGGCTCGTAGATGATGTCTTATACACGGGTCGTACGGTACGGGCGGCGTTGGATGCCTTGCGGGAGCTGGGCCGGCCAGCATGGGTTCGGTTAGCGGTGCTGGTAGATCGGCGCGGCCTGCGGGAGGTTCCGATTGCGCCAGACTGCGCTGGCTTCGTATTAGACACCGCCCCCGAGGAAAAAGTACTCGTACGCTTCACAGAAAGCCCCTCCATCCGTATCTACTTACCCGATGCGGCCCACTCAATCTAAAAAATTAGACCTACTTGGCATTCGGGATCTCAGCTCTGCGCAGATCCATGAGCTATATGCACTGGCCGACCGCTTCATGGAAGTGCTCCAGCAGCCGACCCGGAAAGCCGCTGCCTTAGCTGGGAGCACGATTGCGCTGCTCTTCTTTGAGAGCTCTACTCGCACGAAGCTTTCCTTTGAGCTGGCAGCCAAACGGCTCGGCGCGGATGTGCTTAGCTTTTCCGCTTCGGGTTCTAGCCTGGATAAAGGCGAGTCGCTCTTAGATACGGCGCGCAATATTCTCGCTATGGGGGTGGATGCCTTCGTGGTGCGGCATAAAGGAGTAGGCACAGCGCACTTTTTAGCTCGCCACCTTCCTGTGCCAGTAATAAACGCTGGCGATGGCACGCACGAGCACCCTACCCAAGCCCTCTTAGATACTTACACCCTCCTGCGGAAGTTTGGGCGCTTAGAAGGTCTCACCCTGACTATCATCGGAGACTTGTTTCACAGTCGGGTGGCGCTTTCGCACCTTCATTTAGCGCCTAAGGTGGGGCTTCGGCTTCGCTTGTGTGCTCCGCCGACGCTTGTGCCCCCTTTGTGGTATCGGTTAGGATGGCCCGTCTATCATGAGGTGCAAGCGGCTTTGGAAGGTGCAGATGCCCTCCTCGTGCTGCGCATGCAGAGAGAGCGCCAGGCTTTTCCTCCGCTCGCCTCTTGGCAGGAGTACAGCCGGTTTTATCAGGTTCGGGCCGAGTATCTCTGCGAAAATCAGGTACTTTTACACCCTGGCCCTATCAACTGGGGGGTGGAGCTGGACCCCCGCTTACAGACCGCCGCTCAATCCCGCATCTTAGACCAAGTCACACACGGCGTGGCTATTCGCATGGCCGTTTTGTATGCGCTGCTGCGTGGATGAAGCCCGTATATCTCGTTCTCACGGGGCCGACTGCTTCAGGGAAGACGGCTCTCGCCATAGAACTCTATCAGCGCTTTGGCTGGCCTATCGTCAGTGCCGATGCTCGGCAGATTTATCGCTACTTAGATGTCGGCACCAATAAGCCCCCGCAAGCCGAGCTGACCGAAGTGCCTCAGCATTTAATAGATGTATGCTGGCCGAATGAGCCTTTCAATGCGGGGCGATTTGCGGAAGCGGTAGAGGCTTTGGTAGCAGGATGGACAGGGGTATCCGTGGTACAGATAGTTGGAGGAAGTGGGTTTTATGTGCAGGCTTTTTTGTATGGGTTAGATCCGACGCCGGCGGTGCCGCCGACAATACGGGCACAGGTGGAGCAGTGGATGCAAGCAGAGGGGGTAGAGGGGCTTGTGCGCTGGTTAGCTGAAAAAGACCCATTTACCGTAGCCCAGATAGACCTGCGCAATCCCCGGCGAGTGCAGCGGGCGGTGGAAGTGCTTTTAGCTTCGGGGCGACCGTGGGCGAGCTTCTGGCGAAGGAGCTTCCACCGGCGTTATCCGGCCCATATAGTAGTTTTAGAGCCCCCGCGCGAGCAGCTGTACGCTGCGATTACAGAGCGTACGCGTAAGCAAGTAGCTGCGGGCTGGCTGGAGGAGACCGAATTTGTCTTACGCAAAGGCTATGCGCCTACTGCTCCAGGATTGCAGACTTTGGGGTATAAGGAATGTCTCGCAGTACTCTCAGGGAATCTCGCACCCTCAGCGCTCATGGAGGCTATTGCGCAAGCGAATCGCCACTATGCGCGCAGGCAGCTGACCTGGTGGCGCCATCGGCCTTATGACCAGAAGGTAGAGACGCTCTCCGAAAAGGAGAAGCTTCGCTTAGTGCAGGCAGTTGAGCGGCTCTTAGAGGGTACTTCTTCCTTTGAGAAGGCGTAGGCCTTTGCACATTTGCAAGCAAGGAAAATTATGTACCTTTGCAGGCCGTCGTATGCCTACGATACAGCAGCTTATTCGGCATGGGCGTAAGCTTAAGCCCGCCAAGAGCAAGTCCCCGGCGCTGGTCAGCTGTCCCCAGCGGCGAGGCACTTGCACGAAGGTCTATACCACGACCCCCAAGAAGCCCAACTCAGCCCTGCGCAAGGTAGCCAAGGTGCGCTTGACAAGCGGCTACGAGGTGATTGCGTATATTCCCGGGGAGGGGCATAACTTGCAGGAGCACTCCGTAGTGCTGGTGCGTGGAGGTCGGGTCAAAGATCTGCCCGGTGTACGCTATCATATTGTCCGGGGCGCGTTGGAATGCACTGGCGTAGATAAACGCCGTCAAGGCCGTTCGCTCTATGGGGCGAAGCGACCGAAAAAAGGCGCTGCCCAAACCACAGCCCCCGCTAAGAAAGGAGGCAAAAAATGAGAAAGGCCACCCCAGAACGGCGTATCATCCCGCCCGACCCGAAGTATAAAAGTGAGCTCATCGCCCGTTTCGTAAATAAGCTGATGCGGGAAGGAAAAAAGTCCGTAGCCTACGCCACCTTTTATCGCAGCTTGGATATTATTGCGAATAAAACTTCCCAGAATCCTTTGGAAATTTTCCAAGCTGCGGTAAATAACGCTATGCCGCATTTGGAGGTGCGCCCCCGACGAGTGGGAGGAGCTACGCTCCAGATCCCGATGGAGCCTCGCCCCGAACGGAAGCTTTCTTTGTCTATGCGGTGGCTTATTGAAGCTTCACGCAAGCGCTCCGAACGCACCATGGCTGAGCGGCTCGCTGGCGAGCTGATCGCCGCCTCCAAAAACGAAGGTGCAGCCATCAAGCGGCGCGACGAAGTCCACCGCATGGCCGAAGCCAATAAAGCCTTTGCCCACTTCCGAGTCTAAAGCCTATGCCGATAGATCCAAATATCCCCCTCTCCCAGTGCCGCAATATCGGTATTGCCGCACACATTGACGCTGGGAAAACGACCACAACCGAACGCATTCTCTTTTATACGGGCCTCACACATAAGCTCGGAGAGGTGCATGAAGGTACCGCTACCATGGACTACATGCCCCAAGAGCGAGAACGAGGCATTACCATTACAGCCGCAGCGACCACCACCTACTGGAACTGGCACGACAAAAAGTATCGCATCAACATCATAGATACGCCAGGGCACGTGGATTTCACGGTAGAAGTGGAGCGCTCTATGCGGGTGCTGGATGGGGCAGTGGCGGTTTTCTGTGGGGTAGCTGGGGTTCAGCCGCAGTCTGAGACTGTATGGCGCCAGGCCAACCGGTATCAAGTTCCCCGAATTTGCTTCGTCAACAAGATGGATCGGGCCGGAGCAAACTTTTTCAGCGTCGTGGAGCAAATCCGCGAGCGCCTCGGCGCAAAAGCCCTCCCCCTTCAAGTGCCCATTGGTGCGGAAGACCAGTTTCGTGGTGTCGTGGACCTTATCACCTTAGAAGCCAAAATCTGGAATGAAGACGACTATGGTATGACCTACCAGGTCGTTCCGGTCCCCGAGGAGCTAAAGCCCGAGGTAGAAAAATGGCGCGCCTTTCTCTTAGAGACTGTCGCCGAATACGACGATTCGCTCTTGGAGAAATACTTTGCCGATCCTGACTCTATTACGCCCGACGAAATCCGCGCAGCTATCCGAAAAGGTACGCTGAAAATGGAGCTTTTTCCGGTGCTGGCTGGCTCTGCCTTCAAGAATAAGGGGGTGCAAGCCGTGCTGGATGCCGTGTGTGCCTTTCTGCCCTCGCCGCTAGATATTGAAGCGGTACAAGGCACGGATCTCAAGACAGGCGAGCCTACTTCGCGCCCTGTGGATCCAGCCGCTCCTTTTGCTGCGCTGGCCTTCAAAATCATCACCGATCCCTTCGTAGGGCGGCTCACCTTCATTCGGGTATACTCCGGGACGCTGAAGTCCGGCTCGTATGTGCTGAATTCCCGCACAGGGCAGAAAGAGCGTATTAGCCGCATCATCCAGATGCATGCCAATAAGCAAAACCTTATTGAGGAAGTGTCTGCTGGGGATATTGCGGCGGTTGTGGGCATTCGGGAGGTGCGTACGGGTGATACGCTCTGCGATGAAGCCCATCCCGTCGCGCTGGAGTCTATGACCTTCCCTGAGCCGGTGATTCAGAAAGCCGTGGAGCCTAAGACGCAGGCCGACTCCGATAAGCTCGCTACAGCCCTCTCTAAACTTTCCGAAGAAGACCCGACCTTCCGCTACTGGGTAGATGAAGAGTCGCTCCAAACTATCATCGCTGGCATGGGGGAGCTGCACTTGGAGATCATTGTGGATCGGCTACGCCGAGAGTTTAAGGTAGAGGTAAATGAAGGCGAACCCCAAGTGGCCTACCGCGAGACGATCACTGCGAATGTAACTCATCGTGAGCTGTATAAGAAGCAAACGGGTGGTCGCGGGAAATACGCAGATGTCATGGTAGAGTTTTCGCCGCTGGAAAATGCACACTTTGAATTTGTCAATGAGATCAAGGGCGGGGTGATCCCGAGAGAGTTTATCCCTGCGGTAGAAAAGGGTATCAAGCAAGCCATGAATGATGGCATTATTGCGGGTTATCCAGCCACGGGCATTCGGGCGCGGCTATTTGATGGGGGCTTCCATGAGGTAGACTCGGATAGTTTGTCGTTTGAGATAGCGGCTCGGTATGCTTTTCGTGAAGGCTGTCGCAAGGCAAGCCCCATCATCTTAGAGCCTATCATGAAGGTAGAGGTAGAGACGCCGGAGGAATATATGGGGGGTATTGTCGGCGACCTTAATCGCCGGCGGGGACAAATCTCCGGTATGGCTGCCCGTGGTGGGATGCAGGTCGTTACCGCTATGGTGCCCCTCAAAGAGCTTTTCGGCTATGTAACGCAGTTGCGTACCCTTTCCTCGGGGCGAGCCTACGCGGTCATGGAGTTTTCTCATTATCAGCCTGTGCCGCCCCATATCCAGGAGCAAATCATCGCCCAGTCCCGCGGTGTCCGAGAAAAAGAATCCGTCTAAAGCTATGACTACGCTACAACGCATTCGGATAAAGCTCAAATCGTACGACCACTCGCTCATAGACCGTTCTGCCGAGCGGGTCGTGAAGGCCGTAAAGGCTGCCGGAGCCGTCGTAAAAGGCCCTATCCCCCTTCCCACAGAAAAGATGATGGTCACCGTCAATCGTTCCCCGCATGTCAATAAGGAATCTCGCGAGCAATTCCAAATCAAATACCACCGACGGCTCATTGACATCTACAATAACCTCCCCGAAGTCGTGGAAGTGATAGCTAAGCTAGACCTTCCGGAAGGGGTAGAGGTAGAAATCAAGTCCTAATCCGAACAGCCATGGCAGGTCTCATAGGCAAAAAGGTGGGGATGACTAGCTTCTTTCGGCCAGAGGGAGATATCGCTTGTACGGTTATTGAAGCCGGCCCCTGTCCGATAGTAAATATCCGCACGCCGGAGCGAGATGGGTATGCTGCGCTACAGCTAGGTTTGGGGATTCGCAAGCCGAAACACCTTGCCAAGCCCCTCGAAGGGTACTTCAAAAAACAAGGGGTGCAGCCGGTGCGGCTCCTTCGGGAGTTTCGGGTGCCCTCGGTAGAGGGATACAGTGTGGGGCAGCTCTTAGATGTGCGGCTTTTCTCGGAGGGAGATTTCGTGTCTGTGACAGGCTGGACCAAGGGCAGGGGCTTTGCAGGCGTGGTGAAACGCCATGGCTTCGCAGGGGTAGGCGGCCGTACCCACGGCCAGCATAACCGTGAACGCCACCCCGGCTCCATGGGCTCTAATACCTTCCCCGGCCGAGTCTGGAAAGGAAAACGCCTCGCAGGCCGCTACGGGAATGAAAGAGTTACCGTAGAAAACCTCCAAGTCCTCAAAGTCATCCCCGAGAAAAACCTCCTCGTCATCTCAGGCTCTGTGCCAGGGCCTATCGGCGGACTCTTACTTATCCAAAAGTAGTACGGATATGCAGCTACCGATTTACAGCCTAGATGGCTCACCGACAGGCCAGTCGCTCGTAGTGCCGGAGACACTACTTACCTTCGAGCCTCATACACACCTTATTTATCTGGATGTAAAGCGCATTTTGGCAGCGGCTCGGCAAGGGACGCATAAAACCAAGACCCGAGGCGAAGTCCAAGGCAGCAAGCGTAAACTGTATCGCCAGAAAGGTACGGGACGCGCCCGTATGGGCTCTATCCGCAATCCCATCCGCAGAGGCGGTGGGACCATCCATGGCCCTGTACCGCGCGATTATAGCATCAAGCTTAATGAGAAAGAAAAGCGCTTAGCTCGCCTGAGTGCCTTTGTGCAGCATCTCCAGCGCCAAAGTATCTGGGTGGTGGATGCGCTGAGCTACGACTTGCCGAAAACTCGGCGCTTTTTGCAGCTGCTGGAGCGGCTTGGCTGGCAAGGAACCCCTTTACAAGTCTATACCCACGGCTATAATCCGACAGCCTACCTTTCCGCTCGCAACCTTCCCCGGGTACAGCTGCAGCCCGCTGGCTTGTGGAATACCTATGACATAGCCCGGGCGCGCCATCTCCTTTGGGAAAAGCCTGCGTTGGAAAACCTCTTTCAAAACCTATGAAACAGATTCTCATCAAACCGCTTTTCACCGAAAAAGCTATTACCCGCTCGCGCAAAAAGAGTAGATCGGGCTCTTTTACCTATGCCTTCAAAGTGCATCCAGAGGCTACCAAGCCTGAGATTAAGGCAGCCATAGAAGCTATGTATGGTGTCTTAGTGGATGAGGTGCGTACGGCATATATGCCCGCTCGTATTCGCTATCGCTATACACGCAAGGGAGTGCAGGAGAGCCGTATACCTTCGTACAAGAAGGCTTATGTGCGCCTGAAACCTGGACAGGAGCTCAATCTGTATGAAAACCTCTGAGCTGTATGGGAGTTCGCAAGTATAAGCCTACCTCTGCGGGGCGACGCTGGATGTCGGTATCGGACTTTTCGGAAATCACGCGTACCGAGCCTGAAAAGAGCCTTTTAGTGCCGTACCGTAAGAGTGGCGGCCGCAATAACCAAGGACACCGTTCGGCGCGTTACATCGGCGGAGGCCACAGACGCCGCTACCGCCTTATAGACTTTCGCCGAGATAAGCACGGCATACCTGCCCGGGTCGCTGCGATTGAGTACGACCCGAATCGCACGGCACGGATTGCGTTGCTGCACTATACAGACGGTGAGAAGCGGTATATTTTAGCTCCGCAAGGTTTAGCGGTGGGGGATACGGTCGTAGCGGGGTCGGGCGTGGATCCGCGGGTAGGCAATGCTCTGCCGCTACGAGATATCCCATTGGGGGCCTTCGTGCATAACATTGAGCTGCTGCCCGGCCAAGGGGGTAAGATAGTCCGATCAGCGGGCACAGGAGCACAGCTGGTCGGTAAAGAAGAGCGCTACGCTGTGGTCAAGCTTCCTTCGGGAGAGATTCGGCGCATCTTGATAGATTGTTATGCGACGGTCGGTACACTCAGTAACCCCGACCATGCTAATATTACTATAGGTAAAGCTGGCCGTAATCGTTGGCTAGGTCGTCGCCCGCGCACCCGCGGAGTTGCCATGAATCCCATTGACCACCCTATGGGTGGGGGCGAAGGCAAGGCCTCGGGCGGTCATCCTCGCTCTCGAAAAGGCCTTTACGCCAAAGGCAAAAAGACTCGTAACCCCAAAAAGCCTAGCTCTAAACTGATTATCTCTCGCAGAAAAGTCAAAAAGTAACAATACCTATGCCACGCTCTCTCAAAAAAGGCCCGTATGTCTACCCGAAGCTGCTCGAAAAAGTGCAGAAGCTCAATCAGACCCGCGAACGTAAGGTTATCAAGACCTGGTCTCGGGCTTCTATGATTACGCCGGATTTTGTAGGGCATACCGTTGCGGTGCATAATGGCAAGCAGTTTATTCCTGTCTACATTACGGAAAACATGGTAGGGCATAAGCTCGGGGAGTTTGCGCCGACTCGGACGTTCCGCGGGCATCCGGGCCAAAAAACCGATAAGAAGCGATGAGTAAGACGCTACCTCGTAAAGAGAAACTCGCACAGGGCTTAGAAAAGCCCTATGAAGGCAATCGTAAGCGACGTACCGCCGAAAGGCTTAAGGCCATGCGCAAAGCCCAGTATTATGCGATTTTGCGGGGCTGTCCGTATCCACCTCGGAAAGTCCGATTGGTGGCAGACCTTATCCGCGGCCAGTCTGTGGAAAAAGCGATGGCTTACCTCAAGCTCACTCGCCGTTGGGCTGCTCGTGAGCTGCTCAAAGCCCTCCGCTGCGCTATCAATGACTGGGAGCAAAAGACAGGAGGCGCCGGAGACTTAGAGAGCTTGCGTATCGTGCGCATAGAAGTAGGGGGCGGACCTATGCTCAAGCGCATCCAACCCGCTCCCCAAGGGCGCGCCCATCCTATCCGAAAGCGAACCTCTCACATCCGACTTTATATCGCCTAGCCTATGGGACAAAAAACACATCCGATTGGATTTCGCCTCGGTATCACAAAAGGCTGGTACTCTAACTGGTACGCTGGCCGTAAAATGGCCCCCTACCTAGTGCTAGACCAGCTCATCCGAGAGTACATTGAAAAGGAATATCCCCGAGCCCAAATAGCGCGTGTTGTTATCAATCGTACCTCGTTGCAAAATACCCATGTAACTATCCATGCAGCCCGGCCAGGTATTCTTATTGGACGCGACGGCTCTAACATCAAGCGCCTTCAGCAAGACCTTAAGCGTCTCGTGCGTCGCTTCCAACAAGACTTTCATCACCTGGTTTCCGACTACAAAGCACAGGAAGGGGAAGCCCCCAGCGCTGAAAATGTAGGGGATATTGATATTAGTACACGGGAAGTCGCTACTCCAGAGCTTGACGCCGTGCTCGTAGCCAAGAATATTGCGGAGCAGCTGGAAGCTCGTATGTCGCATCGCCGAGTCATGAAAAGCGCCATTGCGCAAGCGATGCGCGCAGGGGCACAGGGTATAAAGGTGCGTTGTACGGGGCGGCTTGGAGGTTCCGACATGTCTCGTTCTGAAGAGTACCGAGAAGGTCACATCGCCTTACAGACCTTACGCTCGGATATAGATTATGCCGCTGCTACCGCTCACACCATCTATGGGGCTATCGGCGTGAAAGTCTGGATCCTGCGCGGCACGCTCTACGGCAAGGTAGATCTTTTCCCGTGGCTCAGTGAAACACCAAAGCCCCAACGCAGCGCTAGAAAAGGCAAAAAATCTTAAGTGCTATGCTTCAGCCCAAACGAACTAGATATCGCAAAGAGCAGCGTGGACGCTTGCTACAGGGAGGGGAAGTACGCGGTATAGCCACACGCGGCAGCCAGCTGGCCTATGGCTCTTTCGGGCTCAAGGCGATAGATGGAGGCCTAATTACCTCTCGGCAAATTGAAGCGGCCCGGGTCGCCCTGACCCGCTATCTGCGACGGGAAGGAAAAATCTGGATCCGCATCTTCCCCCACAAGCCCATCACCCGTAAGCCCTTAGAAGTGCGTATGGGAAAAGGCAAAGGAAATGTGGAATTTTACGCCGCAGTCGTCAAGCCCGGCACGATACTCTTTGAGTGTGAAGGGGTCTCAGAAGGTGCGGCCCGTGAAGCCTTGCGCTTAGCTGCGCACAAGCTGCCCATTCAAGTACGTTTTATCCGACGCCCTGACTATGAAAGTCGCTGATTTGCGAGGATATTCGCTGCGTGAGCTGCATCAGCTCCTGCGTCAGAAGCGCCAAGAGCTAGTAGAGTTGCGCTATAAGAACGCCCAAAGTCCGCTTTCCAACGCTCCTACTACCATACCTGCGCTGCGAAAAACTATCGCTCGCATCCTCACCATCATCAATGAAAAACGCCATGAAAGAGTCCGAAACTCCCAATAAACCCACTCGCGGCCGCCGAAAAGAGCTGGTCGGTCTGGTGGTGAGTAATCGTATGGAGAAAACGATTGTGGTTCGGGTCATCCGTACCGAATCGCATCCCCTGTATCACAAACCTGTCAAAAGATTTCGTAAATTTGCCGCCCACGATGAGCGCCAAGAAGCTCAAGTCGGGGATGTGGTGCGAATCATGGAGACTCGCCCGCTGAGCCGCACGAAGCGTTGGCGCCTCGTGGAAGTCCTTCAAAAAACTCAATAGCCTATGATACAGCAGGAGTCGCGCTTGCAGGTAGCAGATAATACAGGGGCCCGAGAGCTTTTATGCATACGCGTTTTAGGGGGAAGCCACCGGCGCTACGGGGGCCTGGGGGATATCGTGGTAGCTTCGGTGAAGGATGCCATCCCTAACGGCCTCGTAAAAGCGGGCGATGTGGTCAAGGCGGTAATTGTTCGCACCCGGCGGGCCTATCGTCGGCCCAATGGCACCTATATACGCTTTGAGGATAATGCCGCAGTAATCATCAATAACGAAGGCGAGCCGCGCGGCTCCCGCATTTTCGGTCCTGTGGCGCGTGAGCTTCGGGATAAAGGCTTTACAAAAATCGTCTCCTTAGCGCCGGAGGTGTTATGAGTCAGGCTCGGTTTGTACCTAAGCTACATATTCGTCGCGGTGACCTGGTAAAGGTTCTTTCGGGGGATGACAAGGGAAAGACAGGCCGCGTCGTGCGCGTACTGCCCCGCAAGCAAGCCGCTATTGTAGAGGGCATAGCGGTCATCAACAAGCGAGTCCGCAAAAGCCAAAAATATCCTCAAGGCGGGGTTATCCAGATAGAACGCCCCGTACCTGTCTGTAAGCTACAAGTAATAGATCCAAGCACGAATAAGCCCACTCGCATCGGCCGTCGCCTGCAAGATGGCAAGTGGGTGCGTTACGCTAAAAAAAGTGGTAAGATTTTATGAGCTACGTTCCTAATCTGTATCGCCGCTATCGCGAAACCGTAGCCCCTGCGCTCATGAAGGAGTTAGGCTACAAAAACCCCATGCAGGTTCCGCGACTCCTTAAAATCATTGTCTCTCGGGGGGTAGGGGCATCTGTGTCCGATAAGAAGCTCTTAGAACAAGCGGTGTCGGACCTGGCGCTGATTACGGGTCAGAAGCCTATTATCGCGCTGTCTCGCAAAGATGTTGCGGGCTTTAAACTGCGCAAGCGTATGCCTATCGGAGTGAAAGTAACGCTCAGAGGAGTAAGGATGTACGAGTTTTTAGAGCGGCTTATTCATGTAGCCCTGCCGCGTACCCGAGACTTTCGGGGGATATCACCGACGGGGTTTGACGGTCGCGGGAACTATACCCTGGGCATCCGAGAGCAGCTCATCTTCCCCGAAATTGACATTGATAAAGTGTATAAGATTGCGGGGATGGATGTGACCTTCGTGACCAGTGCGAAAACCGATAAAGAGGCGCTGGCGCTGCTAAAGGCTTTTGGGATGCCTTTCCGAGAAGCAGAACCTACTAAAACTAAAGCATAATATGGCTACAGATGCGGTGATTGCGCGCGAGCGCAAGCGGTGGAAGTTGTATCGCAAATACGCAGCGAAGCGCGCCCAGCTGAAAAAGGAGGGTCGATGGGAGGAGTTAGCCCTTCTACCCAAAAATTCTTCTCCTGTGCGGTTGCGTCGGCGTTGTGAGCTTACGGGCCGCCCTCGAGGAAACTATCGGGCTTTCGGCCTGTGCCGAGTCAAGCTCCGAGAGCTGGCCTTAGAAGGAAAAATCCCAGGTCTTACGAAAGCAAGCTGGTAATATGGATACCGTCGGCGACTTTTTGACGCACATCCGCAATGCGTATCGTGCCCACCGGCCAGTGGTAGAGGTGCAGGCTTCGTTTGTACGTACCGAGATAGCCCGTATCTTGAAAGAACAAGGCTATATTGAAGACTATCAGGTCGTGCCAGAGGAGCCTAAGGCCCACCTACGCCTGCTGCTTCGTTATGGCCCTCGACAGCAACCTGCCCTGCGGGAAATCACTCGGATCAGCAAACCCGGCCGTCGCCTCTACACTTCGGCAAGGCGCCTGCCCGAAGTAGCAAACGGATTGGGTATAGCTATCCTCTCTACTTCCCGTGGTATCCTTACCGATAAAGAAGCGCGTCGCTTAGGCGTAGGCGGCGAAATCCTCTGTACTGTTCAATAACCCCTTCCTTCTATGTCGCGAGTAGGTAAAAAACCCATAGTTGTCCCTCCTGGCACGAAGGTGCAATGGCAAGCTCCGAACCTCTCCGTGTCAGGCCCAAAAGGCGCACATACCCTTGTGCTTCCGGATTCCCTCCAGCTCCTCCAATCCGATTCCATGCTCCAGCTGGAGCGTAAAGGAGACGACAAGCACAGCCGGGCGCTGCATGGCACTTACCGAGCCCTCATCCAGAATGCATTGACAGGGGTTTCCACAGGTTTTCAGATTGCCTTAGAGGTGGTCGGTATCGGTTATCGAGCTGAACTCAAAGGAAGCGATGTACTAGTGCTTACCCTGGGCTTTTCGCATGAGGTGGCCTTCGTCCTGCCCTCTGGCGTCAAAGCACAGGTCGTAGCCGAAAGAGGCCAAAACCTCCGAATTGTCTTAGAGAGCACCGATAAGCAACTTGTCGGGCAGGTGGCGGCTATGATCCGTAGCCTACGACCGCCTAATCCTTACAAGGGCAAAGGGGTCCGATATGCAGGCGAAGTTATCCGACTCAAAGCCGGCAAAGCCAAAGGAAAAGGTAAAAAATAGATAATTATGCAGCTTAGTAAGAAGAGAGCGCTGAAGCTTCGTATAAAACGCCGTATCCGAAAAAAAGTACGGGGTACGGCAGATCGTCCTCGCCTGTCGGTTTTTCGCAGTAACCGATACATTTATGTACAGCTTATTGATGATGATCGGGGGCTTACGCTGGCC
Organism: uncultured Bacteroidia bacterium; assembly: GCA_937995505.1. Classification (GTDB taxonomy): domain Bacteria; phylum Bacteroidota; class Bacteroidia; order SpSt-205; family SpSt-205; genus SpSt-205. Next base: position 13,150 of record CALKJV010000077.1, read on the forward strand.
TCGGCCAGCTCGCGAGAAGCCGAGATACAGCAGGGCGCTGCTCGCCCTATAGACCGTAGTGCCTTAGTGGGAAAGCTGCTGGCTGCCCGAGCTCGCGCAAAAGGGATTGAAAAAGTTGTATTTGACCGCAATGGATACCGCTATCATGGCAACGTACGGGCTCTGGCTGAAGGGGCCCGAGAAGGAGGCCTTATTTTTTAGCCTATGGCGAAGCGTGTAGTTACCCGAGAGGCACTGGCGCTAGAAGACCGCCTCGTCTGGCTCAATCGCACTGCCAAGGTCGTGAAAGGAGGTCGGCGATTTGGGTTTGCTGCCCTTGTCGTCGTAGGGGACCGGCAGGGCGTAGTAGGCTTTGGCTTAGGTAAGGCCGCCGAAGCTAATATCGCCATCAATAAGGGCATAGAGGCAGCTAAAAAGAACTTGTACCGCATCCCTTTGCGCCGCACGACTATTCCTCACACCGTCTCCGTGAAGTATGAGTCCACTCGGCTCATCCTGCGTCCTGCAGCTCCAGGTACGGGGCTCATCGCCGGCGGCGCTGTGCGATCTATTTTAGAGGTCTTGGGGGTGCAGGATGTTCTGGCTAAGGTAATTGGCTCCTCTAATCCTCACAATGTTGTACGGGCGACTTTTGCAGCCCTTCTTAAGTTAGAGGATGCTGTCACCGTAGCGCAAAGGCGCGGGATTTCCTTGCAAAAAGTTTTTCACGGAATGTATGAATCAGCGCACACAAGTGAAAGTGAAGGTAACGCAGATACGCAGTAGCATAGGCTGTCCTGCTCGCCAAAAAGCTACTCTGCGGGCCCTGGGGCTGCGGCACCGCATGCACTCGGTGGAGAAAGAAATAACCCCAGCTATCTTAGGTATGCTGCGTCAAGTGAGCCATTTAGTCAAAGTGGAGGTCGTGTCATGAGTGATATCTTACATCAGCTCGGTTCAGCGGCCGGCGCTACCCAACCGCGTAAGCGTATCGGTCGCGGCGAAGGCAGCGGGCATGGTGGCACTGCTACCCGAGGGCACAAAGGTGACCAGTCCCGGTCCGGTTATCGGGAGAAGCGCGGCTTTGAGGGGGGACAAATGCCCTATCAGCGCCGCATCCCTAAATTCGGCTTCCGCAATCCCTTCCGCGTAGAGTACTTCCCACTCAACCTCCAGCGAATAAGTGCGCTGCTTGAAGCGCATCCAGAGCTGGAAACCCTCTCTGCCGACTGGCTGTACGCACAAAAGATCGTTCCTAAAGGCAAGCCTGTCAAAGTTTTAGCGTACGGAAGCCTCTTGCGCCCTGTCTCTATCCAAGCCCATGCCTTCAGCGCCGCAGCTAAGGCAGCTATTGAAAAAGCCGGCGGCAAAGCTTTATCTTTACCCACATGAAGGGCCTCTGGCAAACCCTGCGTAATATCTTCAGTGTACCCGAGCTTCGGGAACGCATTCTGTACACGCTCTTTCTGCTGGCTGTCTATCGGGCTGCTTCATTTATTATTCTGCCGGGGCTAGATTCCCAAGTGCTCTCCGAAGAGTTCGCCCGCACGCAAGGTATGGGCATCCTCGGCATGCTGAATGCGTTTGTGGGGGGAGCCTTTTCTCGGGGGGCCATCCTCGCGTTGGGCATCATGCCCTATATTTCCGCTTCCATTATTATCCAACTCTTAGCTACCGCCGTCCCCTCCCTCCAAAAGCTCCAAAAAGAAGGAGAAAGCGGTACCCGGCGCCTCAGTCAGTACACTAAGCTCCTCACCGTCGCCGTAGTGCTTGTGCAAGGCACGGGATATCTCGTGAACCTACGCACCCAATACCAGTCTGCGATCACGATGTCGGCCACCACCTTTACCATAACCTCGCTTTTATGCATGCTGGCGGGCACAATGTTTCTCGTGTGGATGGCCGACCGTATCACGGATAAGGGCATCGGCAATGGAAGCTCCCTCATTATTGCTATCGGGATAGTAGCCGAACTCCCGCCCGCTCTCCTCAATGAAGCCACTTCCAATCCCCCTATGGTTTTCTACATAGAGCTACTAGCCTTGATGGTCGTAATCATGGCTGTGGTTCTTTTGCAGCAATCTGTGCGAAAGATCCCTGTCCATTACGCTCGACAGATGGCTGGCGGACGCTACCCTATGGCCGCCGGGGGTGTGGCTTCCACGAGTCATATTCCGCTCAAGCTCACCGCAGCGGGAGTTATGCCGATTATTTTTGCACAGTCGCTCATGTTCCTCCCCGCTACGATTGCCCAGTACTTCCCTGAAAGTGATTTTTGGCTCTCGGCGGGGAGCTGGTTTGCAGACTACACGAGCTTCGCCTATAATTTTCTTTTTGTGATTCTTATCGTGCTTTTCACCTACTTTTATACGGCGATAGCCATCAATCCCCGAGACATCGCCGACCAACTCAAACGATCGGGCGGGTACATCCCAGGCGTCAAGCCGGGTAAGCCCACAGCGGATTACATTGATACAGTCCTCACGCGTATTACGCTTCCTGGGGCTTTCGCTTTAGCTGCGGTGGCTATTCTGCCGGCGTTTGTGCGCATGGCTGGGGTATCTAACCAGTTTGCGCAGTTTTTTGGGGGTACAACTGTGCTCATTATGATAGGGGTAGTCTTAGATACGCTGCAGCAAGTAGAGAGCTTCCTGCTTATGCGTCATTATGAGGGGCTGATGAAATCCGGCCGTATCCGAGGGCGTTCGGCAGTAGGGAGCGTCTTATGAAGTACGACGGATGGTCTATCTATGAAGAGCCCCAGATTGCCCGCATACAAGCGGCCGCCGATATCTTGAGTCGGCTTTTTGGGTTTTTAGCACCGAAAGTGCAACCGGGGATAGCTACCGCCGAGCTGGATGCTTTGGCCGAAGGGTTTATCCGAGCAGAGGGAGCTGAACCCGCCTTCAAAGGATATAAGCCGCCTTTTGAAGATGCGGAGTATCCCGCTACTCTGTGCATTTCAGTAGATGATGAGATCGTACACGGTCTCCCAGCTCCAGATAAGGTGCTGCAGGCTGGGCAAATCGTATCCATAGATTGCGGGGTGTGCTTAGAGGGATTTCATGCGGATATGGCCTATACATTTGCCGTAGGCGAGGTTTCCCCTCCGGTACAACGGCTCCTGTGGGTAACCCAAGAAGCCCTGCGCCGGGGGATCGCCCAAGCGAAAGCCGGTGCTTACATAGGAGACATTGGTAATGCTATCTACACCTTCGTAAAAAGTTATACCTTTGCGGTCGCCGAACAGCTTACAGGACACGGAGTAGGAGAAGCTATGCATATGCCGCCTGATATTCCTAATATCGGCCGCCCGGGGAAGGGGTATCGTCTCCCGGTAGGCTTAGTGATAGCCATAGAGCCCATGGTGCACATGGGCTCAGGTCGAATTCGTAAAGGGGAAGACGGCTGGGTCATACGCACCCGAGATGGATCTTTGGCAGCGCATTTTGAGCATACGGTCGTCGTAGAGGCTAAAGCGGCGCGTCCACTCACTTCGTTTGAACCCATTCGTAAAGCCCTGGCCCATGCCTAAGGACGACTTTATTCGGCTGGATGGCACGATTGAGGAATCTCTCCCCAATGCTATGTTCCGAGTAAGGCTGGAAAATGGCCACCTCATCTTAGCCCACATATCGGGGAAGATGCGCAAGTATTTTATTCGGATTTTCCCTGGGGATAAGGTTACCGTGGAAATATCTCCGTATGACCTCACCAAAGGCCGAATCATCTACCGATATAAGTAATCCATGAGACACGCTATCGCACAGAAACTCTCTACATTGCAATACTTATGAAAGTCAAAGCATCTGTACGCAAGCGCAGCAGTGACTGCATCGTGGTACGCCGTAAAGGGCGTATCTACATCATCAATAAGAAGAACCCTAAACTCAAACAGCGGCAGGGGTAATATGGCACGGGTAGCTGGAGTAGATTTGCCGAGGAATAAACCTGGGTTTATTGCCTTGCGTACAATTTATGGCATCGGGCGCAGTAATGCGTGGGAGGTGTTGGCTAAGGCCGAAATTGAGCCTCGCAAGCGGGTATCCGAATGGAATGAGGAAGAGGTAGCCCGTCTGCGAGCCATCTTGGAGCAGGAGTATACGGTAGAGGGCCAGCTCCGAGCCGAAGTGCAAATGAATATTCGGCGGCTGATAGAGATTGGCTCGTACCGCGGGATGCGGCACAAGCTTGGCCTGCCTGTTCGCGGGCAGCGTACCCGCACCAATGCCCGTACCCGAAAAGGTCGGCGTAAAACCGTCGCAGGTAAAAAGAAAGCACCTAGAAAGTAATCGTATATGGCGGATAAGAAAGGCAGAGCAAAAAAGAAGCTCAAAGTCGCTCCGGAGGGGCGCGTGTATATTCAGGCCACCTTCAATAATATCATTGTTACCTTTACGGATGCCGCAGGGAATTCTATATCTTGGAGCTCAGCAGGAAAGTCGGGTTTCCGCGGGTCTAAGAAGAATACCCCTTATGCAGGGCAGGTGGCGGCTCAGGCGGCTGCAGCGGTGGCCTATGAGGCGGGATTGCGCTTCGTGGATGCTTACCTCAAAGGTACAGGTTCTGGTCGGGAAGCAGCCCTCCTCGCGATTGAGTCGGCTGGTATCCAGGTGCGCAGCATAAAAGACATTACGCCTATCCCGCATAACGGCTGTCGGCCTCCTAAACCCAGACGCGTGTAACTATGGCTCGTCATACTGGTCCTCGTCAGAAAGTCGCTCGCCGTTTTGGGGAGCCCTTGTTTGGGCCGAGTCGGGCGCTCTCTCGTAAAAATTACGCCCCGGGCATCCACGGTCGCTTCAAGCGCTCCAATAAAATGAGCGAGTATGGTCGCCAGCTTATGGAAAAGCAAAAGGTCAAGGCGATTTACGGAGTACTGGAACGGCAGTTTCGACGCTTTTTTGAGGAAGCCGCCCGCATGAAGGGAAATACAGGCGAAAATCTCCTGCAGCTGCTTGAGCGTAGGCTGGATAACGTAGTGTATCGGATGGGGTTTGCCCGCACGCGGGCAGGGGCTCGGCAGCTCGTGAGCCACGGCCATATTCTCGTCAATCAGAAGCCCGTGAATATTCCCTCTTACCTGGTCAGCCCTGGTGATACCATTTCCCTTACTCCCAAAGCCCAAGCCAAAGAGGTTCTCACTAAACCTTTCCAAGAGCAAGGCCGTAGCAAGTACAGCTGGCTAGAAGTCCGCAAGGCTGACTACGCAGGTACTTTCCTGTATGTGCCTGCTCGGGCCGAGATCCCGGAGAACATCCAAGAACGCTTCATCGTAGAATTGTATTCCAAATAAGCCATGACGAAGGTCCTTTCAGCACCGCTAGTTTTGCCCCAGTCATTTGAGACTATAGAAGAGACCCGATACATCGGAAAGTATCTTCTGCGCCCCCTCGAGCCCGGCTATGGTGTCACGGTAGGAAATGCGCTCCGCAGAGTGCTACTCTCTTCTATAGAGGGGTATGCTATCTACTCGCTTAAGATTCCAGGGGTTTTGCATGAGTTTAGCACTATTCCTGGCGTTATAGAGGACACGATTGATATCGTTCTCAACCTCAAGCAGGTCGCCCTTCGGCCGAAGGCGTCGGATGCACCCGCTCGCATCTTTGTAGAAGTTCGGCAGAAAGAAGTTCTAACAGCAGGAGATTTGGCGCACCTCGCACATAGCTACGATGTGGCCAATCCCGACCTTGTGGTTATGCATTTAGATCCAGAAGCGGTAGTTCAAATGGAGCTGGGTATCGCTCGGGGACGAGGCTATCGCTTAGCTGAGGAGAATAAGCTGCTTCTCAAAGACTCCCTCGACCTACATGAGATTGTGTTAGATACGAGCTTTTCGCCCGTTATTCGAGTGGTTCCTCGGGTAGAGACTATTCTCTACCGAGAGCGGGCAGACTATGAGCAGCTGCTCCTGGAAATAGAAACTAAAGGTAATATCACGCCGCGAGAGGCCCTCCAAGAAGCTACTCGCATTCTACTGGAGCATTTTAGTCGCTTCCTCGCAGGAGAAATGTCCCAGGCTGCCTCGGCCCGTTGGTACAGCACTGCGGCAGATCCAGCAATCCTCCAGACACTCCAAACGCCCATTGAAGAGCTAGAACTGGGTCTTACAGCCACGGCCTTCAATTCGCTGCGCAACCGAGGGGTTACGCGCCTGATTGACCTCGTCCAGCTTAAGCCTGGCGACTTAGAGAAGCACCGCGGGATTGGCAAAGAAACCGTAGAGCGCATCCAAAATATCCTACAAAAGCGAGGACTTAGCCTCGGTATGGATGTATCTGCGTATAAAGCCCTTCTTTCGTAAAAAGCTATGCGTCACGGAGATACTATCAATAACTTAGGCCGCAAAAAGGCCCACCGAAAAGCCCTCCTGAGAAACCTCGCCCTATCTCTCATCCAGCATAAGCGCCTCATCACTACCTTAGCAAAGGCGAAAGCTTTGCGAAGGTACATTGAGCCCCTCCTCACTCGGGCTAAGGTAGATACCCAGCACAATCGCCGGGTACTTTTCTCGTACTTACAGCATAAAGATGCTATCAAAGAGCTGTACAGCACGATAGCGCCGGCGATTGCAGAGCGTCCAGGGGGCTACACCCGCGTGCTCAAGCTAGGCCCGCGCCACGGGGATGGCGCCGAAATAGCCCTTATAGAGCTAGTGGACTTCAACCCTCACCTTGCAGGCCAATCCCTCTCCCGCACGAAAGGCACGCGTCGCCGCAGAAAGCGCAACCTCTAATACTGCCAGGGCTTCCGTCGGATACGCCCCCTTAGCTCAGCGGTAGAGCAACTGATTTGTAATCAGTAGGTCGGCGGTTCGAATCCGTCAGGGGGCTCGCTACGCCGTACCAAAAACATAATCCCACCATCGGACAGTAACCCCATAATATCGGTTCGGTTCTTTGTAATGGTGGAGGTAGTGGTGTCTCCACAGCTTACGCAGAAAGCGAAAAGGTGGTACCGGCCGTACATGCATCAGGTAATGTAGAGTTTCGTAGCCTAAGTATCCCACCCCTATGCCTGCATATACCGCCCCCATGATAGGGTGGCCTTGAGCTATTAGCCAAAGAAGGCCCCAAAATAGGGCTGCTATGGGCAGAGAAAGCCACAAGCTAGTTATGATGCGCTCGGGGTCTTGAGGAACTCGGTGATGATCCCAGTGAATGTCGTATTTGTGAGCTGCAGGGGCCCCTGGGGGTTCGTGAAAGCCCCACCGATGAAGGAGGTACTCAAAAAAAGTCCAAAACACCCAGCCTCCCCCACCCGCTAAAACTACCCATGGCCACTCCATCGCTTTTAGCGCCCACGCTAAATGCACGCTTACCAAAACCGTATACACCCCGTACGCGAGAAGTAGTTTAGGGGTCACTGGCAAGGGCTTACGCATGTCGCTAAGATAAGCAGTTTGTAATTTTGTTTGTAGCCTTGTGGAAAAGCTTATATCCTTACTGCGGCGAGCGTTAGCGGGGGAGTTCCTTACCGCAGAAGAGGGACTTCAGCTGTATCACGAAGCGCCGCTGCCGATGCTCATGGCTTATGCCCATGCCCTTCGCCTACGCCTCAAAGCTGACACCGCGCAGGTAGTCACGTGGCAGATTGACCGCAATGTCAATACTACCAATATCTGCGTAGCCAACTGCAAGTTTTGTAACTTCTTTCGTCCCCCGGGCCATAAAGAAGGGTACATCACCGATGATAAGACCTACCGCCAAAAGATTGAAGAGACCCTTGCCTTAGGGGGTGACCAGCTGCTCTTGCAAGGCGGGCACCACCCGGACTTAGGCATAGAATATTACGAATCCCTCTTCCGAAAGCTCAAAAGCTGGTATCCTCAGCTGCGCCTACATGCGCTCAGCCCTTCGGAGATTGTGTACATCTGCGAAAAAGATGGGCTTCCTTATGAAGAAGCGCTTGTACGGCTTCGGGCGGCGGGGCTTAACTCGCTGCCCGGCGCAGGGGCGGAGATCCTCGTGGACCGGGTACGCCGTCTAATCTCTGCAGGCAAATGTACCGCTGACCAGTGGCTGGAGGTCATGCGTACCGCCCATCGCCTGGGCATCCCTACCAGCGCTACGATGATGTTTGGGCATGTAGAGACTGTAGCCGAACGCATGGAACACCTAATCAAGATCCGTACCCTGCAAAGCGAAAAACCCGAAGGATCGCTCGGCTTTACCGCATTTATTTTATGGCCATTTCAGGATGAGGGCACGAAGCTCAAAAGGGTACGTGGTGTGCGTAACCAAGTTACAGCTCATGAGTATGTGCGTATGCTGGCGCTTTCTCGGCTCATGTTGCCCAATATCCCTAATATCCAAGTCTCATGGCTCACGGTAGGGCCAGAGATTGCGCAGGTGTGCCTGCATGCAGGCGCAAATGATATGGGTTCTATCATGATTGAGGAGAATGTCGTATCTGCGGCTGGGGCTCGGTATCGGTTTACGGCACAGGAGATTCAACGGGTGATTCGGGAAGCGGGGTTTGAGCCTCGCTTGCGGGACCAGCTGTATCGCTTTCGCGAAGGGGTCGCCAATTAGGCCAGTCTATTCGCCAACGTACGCCCAGCCATAGGCGGTGGCCAGGTAGCCGCCCGGGCCGAGAAAGGTTCAAATAGCCTACTTCAATAAACCACGGGCTTTTCCGAGGGTAGCTTATGTAGAGCCATAGACGATTTTGCCGAAGCTCCCAGAAGCTCGGCCTGGCTACAGGATGGTAGAGCCAAATCGCCTCGTGCATGAGATTGAGGTAAAGCCGCCCAATCGGCCAGCGATAGCGAGAAAACGGACGAAATCCTATCTCTGCAAAGCGACCATTTACCCACCGCTCCTCTAGCGTGAAGCGTAACAAAACCTGCTGCTCCGAGAAAAAAGTAGATCGCCACCGCTGAAGGAAGTGGACCTGCTGGCGCGCAAGAGGCCGATAAAAGTGCCCATCTACTAACCCTAAAAAGACCATATGCTGTGGATGGAAACGGTAGCCAAGTAAGCCCACCGCTACCATAGCCTCCCAGTCGCTTTGCACGAAACGAGGCTGGCTGACCCCAAAAAAATGCCACCGCTGCCCCCGATCCAGGGGTAGCATAATCTGTTGTAAAGTCCACATGCCCGTAGAAGGACTCTGCCCAAAGCCAAAGGGTAGGCCCACTAGAACCCAAAGCCTCCACCGCACGGGCACAAAGGTAGGAGAGCGAGAGAAATTTTTGTGCAATTTGTTGCAAAAATGTAGATGGCTCGGATAGCCTCGGAGAGACTTCTAGCAGGCTAAGGCAAAAGCTCCCCCTCGCTTATGTAAAGCCGTGTGGCTATCCAAAGGCGATGACCAGGGGGCTGATGAGGGAAAGATACATTCAGGTAGCCCAGCTCAAAGTTCCACTTCTCCGCGGAGCGTAAGCCTAAAAAGAGGCCTAGCCGGTTTTCTCGGAGGGTAATCGCCCCTTGAAAAAGGCGCCCTTTATCTTGCAGGTGCACCTCTAGAAGCAAGAGTAGCCGAAGCTTCCACCAGGGCTTCTCATACCGAGCTGAAAGGCGAAGTCTCGTTTCAGCGTATACGTAGTTTTGCCAGCGCTCTTCTAAGGTTAGCGTGCCTACGAGGGGGCGGGCTAAGCGAACTTGCCAGCGCTGCTGGAGGCGTTCCTGGTAAAACCGAACGGGATAGTAAAAGTGCGCACTCACGGCTCCTAAGAGAAAGGTATGCGCAGGGCTAAGGGCATAGCCGAGATAGCCCATTGCCATGAAGCGATCCCAGCGAGTCTGATAGTGGCGGGGCTCGGTGCGCGCTAGGAAGCGGAGCCGCTTAGCGGGTACCCCATCCACCTGAACCTCATTATAGCCCCACATGCCCAAGAGCGTTTGAGCAAGTACCTTCCCGCTCAAAGGAGCTAGTAGCCTTACACGCATAGCCATGGGCTTAGGGGCTATACAGTACAGCACGAACCCACCGCAAGAAAGGTACAGCCGCAGCCCAAGTAAGCGTCTCAGGTCGGTCGTAGCCATCATGATAGTACCCCGGCCCCCCTTGCAGATAAAAGAATACAGCAGGTACCCCACGCTGGGTGAAAGGGAAGTGGTCGCTATTGGGGGCGTTTGGACGCAAAAGGAGTGGGGGATCCCAGCCCAGAGCTACCCGTACCGAGTCCAAGCGCTTCCAGAAGGCCGGTTGGTCCGCTGCGCCGACCACCGCTACGCCCTTCTCCCCGAAGCCCATGAGGTCTAAATTGATCATGCCGCGCAGCTGCCTGAGCGGATACGGAGGGGCTTGTACCCAATCCTGCGAACCCATTAGCCCGAGTTCCTCGGCGCCAAACGCCACAAACCACACTGAATAAGGGGGCTCCTCCTTCCGCAGCTGAGCCGCCAGCGCTAAAAGCATGGCTATGCCAGAGGCATTGTCGTTTGCTCCCCAGAAGGTAAGCGAACCCATCCTTCCTAAGTGATCATAGTGGGCCCCCACCACCCAAGCTGAGTCTGCGCGGCTTCCTGTACGAAGGGCAGAGAGGTTGAAGGCCGGAGTGGAAAGGGTTTGGGCTTTTAGATGGAGCCGCAAGGCCGTGGGGCGGGCTCGGTTTGCCTGCACATAGAGGATAGGGAGGGGGGCAGCGGTCTGGGCGGTGCTTCCCATCAGGCGTTCCTTCGGCAAGAGAAGCAGGGTAACCCCCGCTTTTTGGGCGTGCTTTAGAGCTTCTCGGAGCGGGGTTTCGGGGCTTACCCACCAGGCACAGCCCTGCCGAGGAAGGGTATCTACGGGCCACTCGCCCGAGAGAGAGGGGGCATCGGCCGCTGGGAGATAATCCACACCTACGCGCCAAGCGTTCCAGCCGTCCTCGGCTTCCCGAACCTGTACTCGGATGCGGCGGATGCGATGCACCTGCACCCAAAAAGTATCAATCTGCGGAGCATACCCCAGCTGTCGAAAGCGGCGCTGGAGGTACCGTAGGGCTTGCTTAGCGCCCGTATCTCCATGTCCTCGCCCTGCGAAGCGGCAGAGCTGCTGTGCCTCCCGCTGGAGCTGTCGTACCTGAGCGAGGGAGTCCGAAAGGGGCTGCGCTACGCCCCAAGCAAGCCAAGCAAGCACCCATCGGCTCATAAGCTGCCCCAGCGATAGAGCTTGCGTACGCGAGGGGAAAGGCGCGCAAGGACCTCATAGGGGGAGGTCTCCATCTCTTGAGCCAGCTGGGCGAGGCTGCGGTGGGGACCCCATATTTCTATCCAGTCTCCGGCAGCTGCGCTGGCGTCAGGGAGCTGTACAAGGAGCAGGTCCATGTTGACTGGGGGGAGGAGGGGGGCTTTTTGGCCTTGCCAGAAAACATAGCCTCCTCGTTCAGCCCAGCTGCGTAAGGCTCCATCCGCATACCCCAGCGCTACGGTACCCACGAGGCCGCCTTCGGGTAGCTCACTGCGAAACCCATAATTTAGGGTTGTACCCGGCGGATAAGACTGCACCCGCAAGAGGGGCGCATAAAGAGCGGTCGCTTCCTCTAAGGGCGGGCCGATGCCATAGAGCCCAATCCCTACGCGCACCATGTCGTAGGCTGCTTTGGAGCCGATGTGGAGGATGCCGGCGGTATTGAGAAGGTGGCCCAGGAGTTGAGGAAATTCAGCCCGAAACCGCTCATACAAGGCGGCAAACTGGGCCAGCTGCCGAGCCGTTCGGGGGTCATCTGGCTGCTCCGCCGCCGCTAAGTGCGAAAATAATCCTGTTACCTGCGCTCCCCTTTGGTGCAGAAATCGGAGGACAGCTTCTGCTTCCTCTGGGAGAAACCCCATGCGCCCCATCCCCGTATCAAACTCCAAGTGCAGCGGGGCTTGCCCTGCCCAGTAAGAGAGAGCCTCCCATGTACCCACAGCCGCTGCCAGCTGATACTTTTGATAGACGCTGCTGGGGCCTCGGTCAGGGTACAGCACTAAGATAGGCACCCGAATGCCCGCCGCTCGCAGGCGTAGAGCTTCTTGCGTATAGGCTACGCCAATGTAATCAATCCCTTGCCGCTGCAGAAAGGTGGCCATCAGGAGGTCGCCACTGCCGTAGGCTTCGGCCTTGAGCATGGCGAGGAGGCGGGTTTGGGGCGGCAGACGCCGACGCAAGAGCGATAAATTCCGATAAACCTTCTCCCAATCAATGCGAAGCTCCGGCGCACGGCCGTAGCCTGTAAGCTCTGGCAGCAGCTCCTCCATCTGGAAGCGCCGACTGCCTTTTAGCAAGAGCGCGCGCCCTTGCAGCGAAGCGGTGCGCAGAAAAGTCTCCCGATCAGGATAGACATTTCCCCAGCCGATACGAGAAAAGGTCGGCCCTATCAAGTGAACCTGCTCTGGACGAAAGTGCTCAGCTAACTTCTCCACTACTGCTTGATGGCTTTTTTCTGTATCTGGGGAAAAGTCGGTGAGGATGACGGTTTTGGGTTCTGCCCCGCAGCGCAGAAACTCCTCCAAGGCAGTCAATACAGAGGCATAGTCTGCGTGGTAGGTATCATTGAGCCAGAGGCGCTGGGCCGTGTCATAGGTCCATTGGAGGCGCTGAGGCAGGGGGGGTAGGGTACTTAGGCGGGCTTGCAAGGTGGGGAGGGGCAC
>CALKJV010000078.1 GCA_937995505.1 uncultured Bacteroidia bacterium
TACCGAGAGCAGTAGAGCATCGTCGCAGCGCTGCTGCTGGGCGTAGTGTGCCGCTTGCACGTAGCCTAAGGCACTGAGGGTCTTATAGGCACTCCAGGGTGTGTGTGTGAGAAACTGCACGGGATAGCGCACGAGCCGCTGAGGTTTCCCTAAGGGAAAGGGACTTTCGGTAGGTAACGGCCCGACATACAGCGAGTAGCTTGCAAGCGCAGTCGTAGGCGTATAAGGACCCTCTCCCGTGCGCTGCAAAAGGATCTTGGCTCGAGCCCGAGGGAAAGGCCCAGCTAACTGCGCTAAAGTTTCCATTACCGCCTCTACGGGAGCAGGCAGCTCCAACTGAAGGGCCTGCGCTGCCTGACGCAGCCGTCGAGCGTGTTCCGCCGCCCAGAGTACCCGTCCATTTACAATATGCAGCGTCTCAAAGACCCCATCCCCAAAGAGCTCGCCCCGCTGGGGCGCCGAACGCTCCTGCCACCCAGCCGGGGTAAGCTGCAGCCACATGCCCCCTAAGGTAAGGCATAGAGCCCTGGGAAAGAACCGGCAGAGTTATAGGCTACACCACCACTTCTACGCCCAGCAGGGCGATATCATCTGTCTGCGGCTGCCCCTGTCGCCACCGCTCTAACTCCTGCCAGATGACTTTGCCTTGCTCGGTGATAGGAACTGCCTGCAGCTGCGTTATAAACTCTTGCCAGCGGGTATTCCCCCATTTTTTACCGGAAGGGCTTAGCTGGTCTAAAAGCCCATCGCTGTATAGATAGAGCCTATCGCCCTCTTGTAGCGGCAGCGTACGCTCCTCTACCGACTGCCCTAAAAGGTCGCCGAAGCTGAAAGGATAGCGCTCAAGCTGCGTAACTGCTCCCTCGCGTACGAGACCTCCTTTCCCCCGCAGGGCGACATAAGAGAGCTTGAGCCGCTGACGGTCAATAAAGAGAATCGTGCCATCAATGGTGATAGGCAGCGAAAGCTTTTTTCGGAAGAGATGCCCTAAGCGTTCATCTAGCTCTTCGGCGAGGCGCTCTGGCGACCAAATGCCTTGGTGGATAACTAGGTGGCGCAGCTCCTGAATGAAGAGGGCACTTACAAGGGCGCCAGCCATACCATGTCCGACACTATCGCCCGCGAAAATGAGCACCCGACTCCGCTCCTGGTGCGTCCAGAAAAAGTCTCCGCTTACAATCTGGAGCGGCTTCCAGATAGTGAAGTGGGGGAGGTCCAGGGCTAAATTTCCTTCTTCGGCGGGGGAATTGGCGATGAGGGCAGCCTGTATCTCTTGCGCCAAATGGAGGTTCGCTTGCAGATCGGCAGCCAACTGATCCCGCTCCCGAGCTAGCTGCTCCTCCAAAGCCTTTTGTTGCGTAATATCTACCCGAATAGAAATGTACCGATAAGGATATCCTTCGCTATCCACGAGCGGCCCCACGGTCGCAAGTACCCAGTAGTAGGAGCCGTCTTTGCGGCGATTTTTGATCTCACCCTGCCAGATGCGGCCAGCTTTTATAGTCTCCCACAGTTCCCGAAAGGTCTCTTTGGGCGTATCGGGGTGTCGCACGATATTGTGAGGCTGGCCGATAAGCTCATCTAAGCTGTAACCCGATACCTCGCAGAACTTTTCATTAGCATATGTAATCACACCGCGAGTATCTGTTTCGCTAATAAGCGCGAATCGGTCCAGAATACGCTTTCGGTCGCCGGCCTCCCGCTCTAATGAGGCGATACGATCTCGTAAGCTCGTCTCGTGGGCCTGGTAGTGGGCGACATTTTGCGTGAGCTCTTGGAGGATATAGGTGAGCTCTTGGAGGTTGACAGGAGTAGCCATAGGTAAATGTAAACACTTTTTTAGTATTGCAAGTTCCCCTCCCTCAACTCAAGTGAGTACGAGACGCTGGGCGAGGCGGCTCAGGTAGTTAGCGCAGAAGTGAGAGAGGCTCTGCCAGGCCGCAGAAAAATCCCATCGGCGCGCACCAGCCCGATTAGAGATGATGCGAATACAAGCGAAGGGCAGCCGGTGGGTGTGCGCAAAGAGAAAATAGGCAAACCCCTCTTGGGACTCTATGTGGGCGTGGGGGTAGGTCCGCTGCCAGTAGCGAGCTTCGGAGGGAGAACCGCTCACGCTATGGAGGGTAAGGCCGGTAGCGGCAGGTAGAGGAAGCGGACAGGGAAGGGGATTGTATAGCTCACACGGGAAGGAGGGCAGCAAATGCGGCGGAGTAGGCACGAAGCGATGGGGTTTGCGCTTGCCGAGGTCGCCCCAAATCTCTCGCTCTACCCATACAGCACTTCCGGGCGCAAGCTGGCTCGTATAACTTCCTGCTATTCCCAACGCCAGCAGAGCCGAAGGGCGCGGCGCCCTCTCCCACAGCTGCCAAAGGGTATGCAGCGTAGCTAACGCTCCCACCCCCGTAACATGCACCTCACCTGAAAACCCCCGCGGTAAGCCCCGCTGGACAGCTTCAGCTTCTACGGCACTGGGAGTGAGAAGCCAAAGAGGCATGAAGCAAAGGTAGAAGTGTGCTCGCACCATCAGCGCATCTAACTCAGGCAGCCCAGTTAAGATACCTCTCACCTCGCCACTCTCACAAAAGACCCAGCCCACGCGCAGATAGCC
>CALKJV010000079.1 GCA_937995505.1 uncultured Bacteroidia bacterium
CGCTGGGGACCCTCTAAGAGCTTAGCTACCCAAAAGCCCCCTGGCCGTACAGCAAGCTGAGCTAACTCTAAGGCGCGAGCTACGAGCTGCGCAGACCGGGTTTGATCTGTGCTGCGGTTACCTGTCGTGGCTGGGGCCATATCCGATACGAGGCCATCCCAAGATCGCCCTGTTAGCCGCTCCGCCGCCTCGGGCGCAAATACATCTATCTGCCAAAACTCCACTCCTGCCCCTTCCCACCGCAGGGGCTGCTGATCTATCGCCAGCACCTGCCCAGTGGGGCCTATCCGTTGCACGAGATACTGGGTCCAAGAGCCGGGCGCCGCCCCTAAGTCTATTATTCGCATCCCTGGGCGGAGGAGCTTGAAGCGCTGGTCCAGCTCCTGAAGCTTGTACACAGAGCGGGCTACATAGCCCTCGGCCTTCGCCCGGTGAAAGTAGGGATCCTGGGGCTGGTAGCTCATAAAAGTCGCTCGTAGATCTCTCGCAAGCGCGGGTGTTTTTCCTCTTCGCGTAGCCGTTGAAGGAGCCGCTTGATCTCGGGGTCACGTCCTAACTGTCGCTTGAGGCGAAAAACCAGTTGTAAGCGAAGGTACCAGGGATTCTCGTAGCGGGCCGTACGCTCTATAAGGGCTAGCAATTGGGAGCGCTGAGCAGGAAAGTTCTGATAGGCCTGTACAAGGAGCTCCATGGCCCTAGCCCGACTGCGCAAACCCGCTAAACAAGGGTAGCGCTCCAAGAAGACTTTCAAAGCAGCGCTATCCCGCTGGGCTAAAAGAAGCTCCGCAGACTGGAGGAAAAGTTCTTCGGAGCGAGAGGCGATACGACGCCGAGCTTCCGCTAAGGCTGCCGAAGTATCAATGGCATACAGCGATTGCAAGGCAAGTTTTTGCACTTCACTGCTGGGGTCTGTGAGAGCGGCCTGCACTTCTGCACGCCAGGCACCTCTGAGTAACAGCTCTTGGTCGAGGGCATTAGAGAGAAACTTCCAGGCAGCGGCACGCACGATAGGGGCTGTGTCTTTGAGGGCTTCGCGGAGGAGGGGGGAGATCTGGGCTACGGCTTCGGTATCTGCTACCAGCTGGAAAGCCTCCCACATTTGCTGGCGCCAGAAAGGCCCCCCTCGCCGATACGCAAGTAAAGCCTGTTGGAGCTTCGCACTCTCTGCACTCCAAAAAGGTTGCAGTTCAGGAAGGGCTTCTATCCGAGGCCAGAAGTACCTCCCTCCCTGTGAGATCCCTTCCCACCAGCTGCGGGGATAGCTGCGCCGCGTTTGCCCAATAAAGAGCCGCTCAGGATCTATATCAGCCCACTTAAGGCCCGAACGCACAAGCACCACCAGCGTATCTCCGGTAATTTGTAAAGGTAGCTCTTCATAACCCCCGGCGCTGGCTAGGGCGATTTTGATGAAATAGCGATAAGGGCCCCGCAGGGTATCGTAGCCCCGCTGGAAGATCCCCAAAATCGCCGTATCTCCCCGCTGCTCTCCCCGGAGAATAAACCGCACCTCATCCGCCCGCCGAAAGTGCTGATCAAAGAACCAGGTCCAGTCTTCGCCGGTTACTTTCTCAAAGGCGTGGCGCAAGTGATCTATGTCAGCCGCCTGATAGGCGTTATCGGTAAGGTACTGGCGCAGCGATAAGAAGAACGCAGAGTCCCCCACTATGCGGCGCAAGAGATGTAGTGTAAGCCCGCCCTTCTGATAGCTGTGCGCATCAAACATAGCCATGGGGTCGCCATACTCAAAACGAATGAGGGGAACCTGCTTGGTGCGGGCTTCTGCGAGGTAGGTATAATACGCTTCTATCCGATGCAGCTCGGCGGCTTCTAAGCCTCTACTATGCTCCAGCCACAAGTACTCACTATAATCAGCAAAGCTCTCGTTGACGGGCAGCTGCGCCCAGCTCTCGCAAGTAACGAGATCGCCAAACCAGTGGTGCATAAGCTCATGAGCGACGACGGTCTCGTAATCTTCGGTAAGGGCTTTGGCGTCATCGTAAAAGAGCATATCGCCGTGGATGACGGCGGTGGTATTTTCCATAGCCCCGGAGACGAAGTCCCGTACAATGACCTGGCCGTACTTGGGCCAGGGAAACTCTACGCCAAATCGCTGCGAAAAAAACTCCAGCATCTGAGGTGTGCGACCGAAGATGGCCCGAGCTTCGCTCTCCCAGCCAGGTTCCATGTAGTAGGAGACTTCTTTTCCTCGCCAGCTGTCTTTGACTACCCGGAAGGGGCCGACCGCTAGCGCAAAAAGGTAAGGTGCATGGGGCTGTTTCAGCTCCCAGCAGTCGCGCCGCAGCCCCCCGGGCAGCTTCTCTTGTTTGACCAGGAGCCCATTAGAGAGCGAGACGAGAGAGTCTTCTGTCGTGACACACAAGCGCTGGGTAGTTTTTTGATTGGGGCTATCCAGCGTGGGAAACCACGCCGAGGCCGACTCCGGCTCCCCTTGCGTCCAAAACTGCCTCGGTACGCAGGGCCGCTCGTACTGGGCATTGATAAAGTAAGCGCCCTTTCGCCCACCAATAGCCACAGAACCCTCATCCTCTAACCTCTCCGGCTGCGCCCGATAGCGAATATACACCACCAGCGTCTCTCGTGCCGTGTACGGGCGATCTAAAGTAAGGGTAAGGCGCAAGCTATCATACACCTGAGCCACGATCCGCCCGGTAGAGGGACGCAGTAGCCGTACCTCTTCTATTTGCATGGCCTTGGCATCTAAGGTGAGCGTGCTCTGCGGGGCGAAGTAGGGCTTGAGAGTAAGCTGGGCTTCGCCGGGGAGCTCCTTGCGAGACCAGTCTAGGGACAATGACAAATCTGTATGAATTAGCTGCCATCGCATCGGGTAGCTCCCCTGATAGGACCGCGCCCGATGAGGCAGCGGAGAGAGGCTATCGGGCCTCTCAGAGGGCTCTCCCATGAGGGCTCGGAAAAGCGAGTCATACTGCTCCTCCGCAGGCTCAAGATATGCTCGCGGAATCGTGCGCCCCTTACGAGTACAGGCGCCAGCAAGGAAAAGCCCCGCTAGCACCAGCATGTACCATTTATGCATCGTACAAAAGTACCTCAGTCAGGGAGATTGCGGGCCTCCTCCAAGAGCTGCTCGGTCTCCTGATACTCTATTTCGGGGACATCTTGGGCTTTGGCGAGCTGAATGGCTTTCTCTAAGGCTTGGATAGCCTCAGCTTTGCAACCCAGTTTGAGATACAAGGCTCCTAAGGTATCCCAAATGTGCCAGGCTTCTGGCTTATAGGCGAGGGCCTGTTTGGTCCAGCCCACAGCTACCCATAGCTTGTCGGGGGCTTCTACCGCCCTGTAAAAAGCCCAAGCCACAGAATTGAACCGCTCGGCGATCCTCACCCGCTCCTCAGCATCCGGAATCTCCAAAGGCCACGCAAGATACATGGCCTCCACCGCCAAATCCGCCGCTAAACGCCGCCGAGTAGAGTCCGGATGGCTTAGCCACATTTGCCACAGCTGGTTTAGCACTACACGATCTACTTGTGAAAAGGCTCCCCTATGGCGCCGAATATATTGCCGCGCTTTTTCTACCACCTTTGTCGCCTCTAAGCCTCGCCCCTCCTTGCTCATTGTGTAGCTGAAATGTATGGATACGATAGGCTCGTATATGCCCTCAAACTCTTGCGGCGTAAGGTACGGCCGTAAACTATCTGCAATTTGCAGGGCATACTCGGCCCGAGCCGGATCGAGCTCTACGAGCGAAATCAACTGCCCCACTTGGCCGGGTTCTGCCAGCCAAGCCCGCCGAGGTGAACCCGCCGCCTTGAGATACTCTTCCAAAAGGGGCGAAAGCTCATCCTTTAGCCGAACCTCTAGCAGGAGATTGAGATACGTCCGCAAAAATTCTACCGAGCGCTCCCCTTTCTGATAGCGCTTACGCAGGGCTGGAAGTTCTTTTCGGGCTTTTTTGGCTGCTTCTAGGTTTTGGATCATGTCCTCTACCGGAGAAGAGTCCGGGCCCCTCCCCATAGGTACGCCTTGCGTGCGAAAAAACAGCTCCCCCGTCGGCTCTACATACAAAAAGGTAGGATACGCCCTCACCTGATAGCGCATAGCTAATGAATCTCCCCCCGGCGTACTCTCCTCCTCACTGGCTGCAAATACATGCAGGGGCACGAAGTCCCTCATCAGGGCTTCCTGGAAGCGCTTATCGGGAAGAACTTCCTTTTCTACATACTTACAGGGGCCGCACCAAGTGGCCGATACCATGATCCAGAGGGGCTTTTTTTGCTTTTTAGCTTTCGCAAAAGCCGCCTGAATGTCATGCTCATACACCCCTTGCGCAAGGGCAATCGCTAGCAGAAAGGTTACCCAGCGCATCTTGCAAACTTAGAGAAAAAGCCCAAGCTAAGAGCTATCGGCGGCGTGGCGGGTGAGGAGCTGAGGCAGGTGAGCTGCCTTCCAGGCTGGCCAGCGCCCTTCTATGATAGCTGAGCGGGCCTCAGCGACAAGCTCTAAGAAAAAGTGGAGATTGGCTGCCGTAGCTAAGACCAAGGCCAGCGGGTCCTGTACCCGAAAGAGATGATGGAGGTAGGCTCGGGAATAGCCCCAAGGAGGTACAGGCGTAAAATCGGTTTTGTAGCGGCTATTTTTGAGGTTGCGCACGCCCTCCCAGCTATACAGCAGACCGTGGCGGGCGTTTCGGGTAGGGAGCACGCAGTCCATCATATCCATGCCTGCGGCGATAGCTTCTAAGATATCTTGGGGGGTACCCAAGCCCATTACGTAGCGGGGCTTTTCGGGAGGGAGAAGCTCGCCCATAAGGTAGAGGATAGGCTGGCGCAGCTCAAAGGGTTCGCCTACGGCCAAGCCCCCTACGGCCCACCCTTCAAAATCCAGGGGAGCAAGGGCTTCCCAGCTTTTTTGGCGCAGGTCAGCTTCTACTCCCCCTTGCACGATGCCAAATTGCTGGATGGGGTAGCTGTACGCTTCTGGCTGCGCTAAGAAGTGCTGGCGGGCCCGCCGCGCCCACTGGTGCGTCAGGGTCAAGGCCTCGTCCATCTCAGCCGCAGAAGCCGGATACGGCGGGCACACATCTAAGACCATCTGGATATCTGACCCGATTTGGCGTTGAATATCCACTGCCAGCTCGGGCGTGAGGAGATGCGCCGAGCCATCTATGTGAGAGCGAAAAAGGACGCCTTCAGGAGAGAGGGTGCGGCGTTGGGCTAAGCTAAAGACCTGATAGCCCCCACTGTCGGTGAGAAGGGCTTTTTCCCAGCCCATGAAGCGGTGCAAGCCGCCCGCAGCCTGCAATACCCCAGTGCCTGGGCGCAAGTACAGGTGATAGGTGTTTGCCAGCAAAATGGGGGCTTGTGTAAGTACATGATGGGGAAAGGCTCGCAGCGCTCCCAAAGTAGCCACAGGCATAAAGGCCGGCGTAGGTACAATACCATGAGCGGTGTAGAGGAGGCCCGCACGAGCGGGCCCAGCTGTGGCTACGACTTGGAACCCAATCCGCGAATCCATTGCCAAGCCCGCTTTTTGGCTTCAGGCTGTGCTAGCATCTCCGTCAGAGTCGGCAAAATAAAAAGCATGCGCTGCTGGGGGCGCTTCACTGGCGGCTCCCGCAAGGGCGCAAACGGCTCAAGCGTATACGCGCCGATGGCTGCACCCGGCAAAAGCGCCCCAAAGACCCATAGAAGCGGCTCCGAAAAAAGCTGTAGCCGCCCTACTGATAAGGGCGCTTGCACGAGCCATACCCCCACCGACTCCGAAGCAAAGCCCACCGACGCGCATACCTTCCCGAGCAGCTCTTGGGCTTCCGACGTCGCATCGGCCTGCGAGATAAATACCACAAGGGATCCTTGCCCCCGCCGAAATAACTCCAGCGGCGGACTCAACGGCCAGA
>CALKJV010000080.1 GCA_937995505.1 uncultured Bacteroidia bacterium
TTTCTCCGTGGAAGGGGTTCGGATGCCCTCTTCTTTGCGTAAGTACCAGGTCATTTCCAGCCAAATTTAGGCAAAAGAGATGCGCCGATGCAGCAGGTAGCTAAGAGGGAAGGTGCCTCCCGCTGCCAGTACCCGCACCACAGCACTGCGCCCACTAAAAGCCGGAAGCAAAACAAACAGTCCCTCCATGCAAAGGCCATTGACGAGATACATCACGCCAATCACCACGAGAAACCGAAACATCTGACCTTTCCACTCCCCTCCCCGCACCCCAAAAACCCATAAACGTGTGAGCACAAACCCAATAGCGACCCCACTCCCAAAGCTCAAGGCCAGCGCCGGCCAGTGAGGCATAGAAAACCAACGCAGCCCCGCATACACTCCGATATCCCATAAAGTACCCATACCGCCTACTACCACATACCGCCAGAATTGTACATTTGGCCAAAAATGGCGGAGGTACTCCTGCACGCCACAAAGGTACGGAAAGCCTACCAGGGGCGATGTATCTTAGAGGGGGTCGATCTGGCGCTGGAGGAAGGGCGCTTTTATGCCCTAGTAGGGCACTCAGGGTCAGGCAAAACGACCTTACTTTACCTTTTGGCGCTTTTAGAGCAGCCGGATGAAGGGGCGCTCTTCTGGCGAGGGGAGCCCCTCCTCTCCCGCACCGACGCCCAAAAAGCCGTCTGGCGCAACCGCCAAGTGGGATTTGTGTTTCAGTTCTTTCACCTGATTGCCGAACTGCGAGTATGGGAAAATGTAGCCCTTCCAGCTGTGCTCAGCGGCGAGCCCTTTAGCGCTGTAAAGGCCCGTGCGCTAGAATGGCTAGAAAGGGTAGGCCTCGCCCACCGTGCCTATGCTTGGCCCTCACAACTCTCTGGGGGCGAGCAGCAACGCGTTGCCATCATGCGCGCCCTTTTCATGGACCCGCCCCTCATCCTCGCCGATGAACCCACCGGAAATCTAGACACCGAGCAGGCTCAAGCCGTATGGGATATCTTCCTTCAGCTGACTCGCACCGCCCAAAAGACCGTGCTCGTGGCTACTCACAATCTAACCTTAGCTCGCGAAGCCGATACGCTGCTGCGCTTACAGAGGGGAACTCTTTATACGGAGACTTTGCGAGATTGAACCTTCGCAGCCCGTCGCCGAGGAAAGAGCCAGTCTACCACCCGATCCGCCCACCCAAAGCTGAGCGCACCCACCACTGAGGAACCTAAAACCACCAAGATGATCGTACTGCGCCAGAGCTGAGAGAGCGCGCCAAAAAGCAGCGAAAATTCTCCTTTTGGCAGGAATCCCAAAGCCGCCCGTAGGGCTACGCGGGGCCCAAGTCCCCACACCCTCGCCGCCCACCAGGTGGAGGCAAACTTTAGCCCTATACCTACCCCTATCCACAGAAGGCCCATTCCGACAGGCAGCTTCTCTATCTCTACCGTAAAGCTAATAGCGAAAAAGAAGAGCCCTACGCTTAGTTCTCGGAGGGCACCGAGCGACTTCTCTGCGGCGCGAAAGAATGCGCTCTCTTCTGGGATAAGCACTCCCAAGAGAAAGGCTGTAAGTACCCCCGACAGCCCGATCTCGTGACCCGCTGCGCCCACTACCAGCACCAGACCCAAAGTCCAGAAAACAGCTAAGGGATGTTCGCCTACGGCCGGCCCGCGTCGCATTACCCAAGGCAATCCCCAGCGATAAAGCGCAATAAATACCAGTATCACCCCTACGAGGGCCCCTAAAATCTTCCCCACTAAGAGCCAGCTGATGGCTGCCCCCTGGCTAATCGGCGTGAGGACTCCCAAGAGGAGTACCCCTACTACATCCTCAAAGATGAGAATTCCTAGAAGCAGCTCGGCTTCAGGGCTAGCGAGACGGCGATATTCTAAGAGAAGTCGCGCTACGATAGCGGTGCTGCTGGGGTAGAGGGCAGCCCCCAAGAGGAGAGCTTCGGTAGAGGGAGCCCACAGGGCGGCTAAGAGACTCACGACCCCGAAATTCAGCGCTAAGTCAATGATACCCGGTTTGACGATGCTACGGCTTAGGCGCAGGAGGTTTTCTGGAGAATACTCCAAGCCCACAAAAAAGAAAAGAAGCCAGACAGCAATTTCTCCGATGAGGGGAAAAGCCGGAGCGAGAAGGGGCGGCGTGAAGCGCTGCATAAGCAGCCCGCCCGCCATAAAGCCGAGTAGCACCGGCAAGCGAGCCCGCTCAAACCCCCATGCCAGCGCAAAAAGCCCCACAAAGAGCAGTCCAATCCCCCCCACCTGCCAGATGAGTGAATCTGCCATGCCTATACGCTCTGCTAGGGTTGGGCAGCCTGCGTCAGGGGTACAACTCGGTCTATCTGCTGCCGAGTGCCGATGGCTACTAGGGTATCTGCGGCTTGGATCCGTTCGGTGTAGGGATCAGGACTGGGAATGGTCTGCTCGCCCCGCAAGATGGCAATGATTGAGACGCCCGTACGGCGCCGCAGCTCCAGCTCGGCCAAGGTCTTCCCTTCCATCACGCTCCTAGGAGCCACCGAGAGCCACTCCATGAGTACTTGCTGGAGCAGGAAGTTGGCTTTATCGGCGGGGAGGGGCTGATACCGTACCCCCCCTAAGATAAAAGCTACTTCCCGAGCCTCCTCTTCGGTGAGCCGAATACTCACAAACGGGTCATCTTCGCCTGGTTCTACCCAGGCAAGCTCACGTACTCCATTATTATATATCAGCAGGATAAGCTTGCCGGACTGCTGGAGGGTCAGGGTGTATTTGCAGCCCACGCCTGGCAGGCGAGTCTCGCGCAGCTCCATTGGTCAAAGGTAACTCACATACAGCACAGCCAGCGTAAGTAAAGCATTTCCAGCACCCAGCTGGCAAAAGCCAAAGGAATAGCGCCCTTCCAAGCTAAAGCAAGCACCTGGTCAGGCCGCCACCGCGGCCAGGCCCAACGCAAAAGCATTTGCAGAAGCACCAGTACGGGCACCCACACAGCCCATACCCCGCCGAGGAACACATAACTTACCCACAGGGCATGTAAGAGCATCAAGATATACTCAGCCAGCATGAAAAGCGCAAAACGAAACCCGCTATACTCGGTAAGAGCGCCTGCCACGAGTTCTGACTCTGTCTCGGGTAGGTCAAAAGGGGCGCGATGGGCTACGCTCGTGCTGGTCGCAATCCATAGGAGACCTGCCAAAAACATCCCTGGGCTATGCAAGAGCCCCCACAAATGCTCCTGCTGGCGCGCAATCGCTCCAAGCTCCAGCGTCCCATAGTGTGCTACTACGGTAAGAAGCAAGAGGCCGAGGACCAGCTCGTACGCTAAGAGAAGCCCCAAGAGCCGGAAAGCGCCGAGGAGGGCGTATTTGCTCCCACTAGCCCAGCCGCCCAAAAAGAGCGCTACCGCTTCTAAGCCCAGGACAGCAAGCACTAGCCAAAGGCTGTACTCGCTGGCAGCGGAGGGAGAGACTCCAGGCAGCCAAGCGAGAGCCCCCATCACAGCAGCCAAAGCAAGCGCTGGAGCCGCCAAAAAGGGCTTGCGCAGCGCTGAGGCGGGAATGGATTCTTGCTTACGCAGGAGCTTCCCTATGTCTGCCAAAGTCTGCAGAAGCCCATAAGGACCTGTTTCCATGGGGCCTTGGCGGTCTTGTATCCAAGCAGCGAGCTTGCGCTCTATGTACACTGCCAATAGCCCATACCCTAAGAGCGCACCTACAAACCAGAGCCCATTCACCCCCGCTCAAAAAAGCTCCAAAAAGTATCCCCCCGAAGTCCCAAACGCATAGACTCTACGCTGATGATATCTTCTACTGCGATATTGCCTAAGTTGACATTGGGTCCGAAGCGGCGGATAAACCATGCTTGTTGGGCCCGCTGAGGAGCCTCAAAAATGAGCCTGTCTACGGGCACGCTATGGACGACCTCTTCTACGAGGCCTTCTCGCACCTCGCCTGTGGCTCGGTACATGCCCACGGTACCACTTTCTCGGGCTTCGGCGATGACCCACTGCGAACCCGCCTCTAACTCAGCTTTGATAAGTTCAATCCATCGGAAAGGCGGTAAAACCTTCGCCCCATCTTTGCTACCCACTTCAGACAGTACCGTGAAGCCCCGCTGCCGAAACCGCTCTATCCAGCGCAGCTTTTCTTCGTGGGGTACTTCCACACTACCATCCGATACTTCTACAATCTGCATGTTATACCGCTCAAGCACCCGAAAGAAATCTGCCTCTGCACGCCGCACATAGAAGGCTTCCCAAAGCGTACCGCCGAAATACGGCTCAAGGCCCGCCGAGCGGTATAGGCGAAGCTTAGTTTCTAAAGCGGGCGTAAGGTAAGCAGTACACCAGCCGAGCTTGACAAAGTCAATATAAGCCGCAGCGGTAGTTACAAGGTCCTCGGCGGCGTGAAGGCCCAATCCTTTATCCATGACCATCGTGACGCCATGCGCACGAGGCTTTTCTGTGCGCTCGGGTAGGTTGGGAAGGGGGAAGTTAGGAGGCTGCATACCGGCGCAGGAGAGATTGCACAGGCAAAGGAAGCGGCCCAGGGGCGGCCTGATAGAAGAGAGAAAGGCCTTTTGGATCGGCTAAAAGCGCTTGCTCCAACGAGACTACTGCTTCCCGAACGAGATTTTTATGTAGAGCCAGAGCTGCATGCCAATAATACAGCTGAGGCGCAGACCGCCGCCGTAAGCGGAGAGCAAAAGCCGCCAAAAAGAAGGCGTAGTTCAGCTGCTGCGCTTGAAAAGCCTCGGCAATCCAGCTGAGCCATAGCGCATCCGGGATAGAAAGGTGGCGCTTCACATACTGGGTGAGCTTATAGAGTGACTCTGCATCCCGCAGCTGGAAATACGCCTGAAAGAGTCGGTTCGTAGCGTGAGGCGCATACTTTTTAGACCGCAAGAGGCCCCGATAGTAAGGGACCGCTTCTGGTATGCGCTGAGTGGCCCAGAGGAAATCCGCTATTTTACATTGGATAACCGGTAATTGAGAACCTAAGCGACGCAGCTGGCGCAAGTACGCTTCGCCGGCTTGCCACTCCTGCCACCGCATGTAAAAATCTAAGATATGACTTAGCGTCTGGAGGTGCCGAGGGGCGTACTCCCGAGCCTGAAGCCAAGCCCGAAAAGCTGCAAACTCTTGGCCACAGGCCTCGGCGAGGAGGGCTTGCGTCCGATACAAGGCCGCCCAGATCCCATCCGACTCTTCCTCCTGCGCTTGTAATAGAAGCTCAGCTTGGTGTAGGGCCTGTTGTGCTTGGGGCCAGGCCATTTTTTCGGTGTAGAGCTGGGCCAGGCCTATCCAGAGGATGGCTTCCTCGGGATGATCCCAAATTCGCCTCCAAAAGGCTTGTACGCCCTGTGTAACTTGGCCTGAGAGCCGATAAGCCGAAACCAGTCGCTGCACAAAATACCTACTGCGCGAGGGGTCTACTTCCCAGCCTCGCCATAAGATTGGTATGACTTGCTCATACTGGCGTAGGCTCTGGTAAGCCTCGGCTAAGGTAGCTGCGGCTTGCCCGCGATGCGCTGACTCTGGAGCTTCTTCCCACCACACCTCAAAAATATACGCCGCCGTATCCATTTTCTCTGCGGCGAGGCACACTTGGATGAGATGCTCATATACGTCTTGCGTGAGGGGCAAGCGAGGGAAGGCAGCCATTGCCTCCACATAGGCTTCCTTGAAGCGCTCCTCCTCGTACAAGAGCCAGCTTCTCCATAGCCCCAGCTCCACCGAGTCGGGGTACAAGTACCCTGCATGATCCAGCACCCGATACGCCTTATCCGTCTGCTCGCTGGTAAGGTACCATTCTAAGAGATGACGCAGCTCGGCTAAGCTGTAATGGGCTACCCCTCCCTCCCGCAGCTGAGTCTCAAAGCGCTGCTGCAGCTCCTCAAGGTCGAGGCCGTCTTCTTCCTCGTCCCAGAACATAGCCCTAAGGTACGGAATTTTGCGTTAGGGCTGCACGAGGAATCTACTTATGGCCTGCTGCCCTTCTGCCCCTTTCCACAGTAGGAGATAGATGCCCGCCGGCAGCTCCACCGCAAACTCCCAGCTGGGAGGGGATACCGCTTCTGCGTGCAAGGGTCGGCCGGTTACGTCTCGTATTTCAACTGTGCCGGGCCCGGGCAGGCTCGCGCGCAATCGCTGTCCCACTTGCACAGGCACAGGATGCACCTGCAGCCCCTCCGCTCCCACTCCTTCCACCCCCAAAGTAGGGTCTTGGGTTAGGTTATCCACCTGCCGCAGGATGTGGTAGTTCGGGTCAAGGGCCACTTGGGTAACCGTACCTACCCCAGACAGGTAAAAGGCTTCTACGGCCTGGCTCTGGAAGAGTCGTACAAGCGTATCGGGCTGCCCTTGCCGGGTCAGACGCAATTCCACCGGCGTTTCAAAGAAAGGCACACTCGCACTCCAGCTGCCTTGCTGACTCAGTTGCACCCATAACCCTCCACCGGTAGAATTCCACCGCACCGAAAATATCGGATGCCCCTCCCCGTAGTACCACTGCTGGAAAAAAGTATTCCAGCTCGTACCCGTCGCTTGCTCCAAGGTCCGTTGAAAGTCAGCCTGATAGGCTCCCCCCCCTCCCTGGTCTTGGAGATACTGCCGCAAAACAGCCCAAAAGAGCGAGTCAGACCCCAGCCGGAAGCGAATCATATGAAGCAAATAAGCCCCCTTCTGATAGGAAAGGCGGCTATCAAATATGCGGCCATCATTCAGCGTATCTCGCACCCATACGCTGCCGCGGTTGTTAGCTACGATGTCATCATGGGTTTGGATTAGCCAGTTTCTCGCTGCGGCGGGGGTTCCTAAGGCTTGTAAGGCTACATATTCGCTATAGCTGGCAAAGCCCTCGTTGAGCCAGATATCCTGCCAACTTGCGCAAGTAACCCAATCCCCAAACCACTGATGGGCAAGCTCGTGGGCCGTGAGGGTAAAGGTGAAAAAGCCCTGTGTGGTCATAGTCTGATGTTCCATACCCCCCGAAAAGGGCGCCATCATGTGCCCATACTTCTCTCGCCAGAAAGGATACGGCCCATACCGCAACGAAAACTCTCGCAGCAGCGCTGCCGTGGTATCAATTTGCGCCTGGAAGGTGGGCAAAGTCTGGGGGTTATTGTAGACGTAGTTTTGCACGAGCATGGGTTGTGGCACGCCAGGCAGGTTTACCGAAAAGCTATAGTCAATGTACTCAGCCACAGCAAAAGCTACCAGGTAATAGGCTATGGGGTAACGGCTCTTCCAGCGGAAGCGCACCTTTTGCGCCGGAAGCGTGTCTATTCCCTCTAAGAGTCCATTGCCCCCCACGCGAGTGCCTAAGGGGGCCGTGGCAAAAAGCCATACCGAGTCAGCTTTATCGGTCAGGATCTGCTTGCAAGGCCACCAAGTGTGTGCATAGAAGGGCTGCGTGAGGGTCCAGGTAACTTGATTTCCCCAGCTCGGCGACTGGCGATTGAAGATGCCCGTGGCTCCAGTGCTGGGAGGAGTGCCCCGATAATACACAATCGCCTCTACAATAGCGCCCTGAGAGGGCTGGGGGTTGAGAGGGATTCGTACCGTATGCCCCCTCCGAATAAACGACCGCTTCTGCCCATCCACATATACAGAGTCCACGGTAAGGGCACTATGCAGCTCAAAAGCCAAGGTGTCTAACGCAGGGGCAGTCACTACGGCTCGCGTGAGCACCCATGAGGGCCCTAAGGTCATGCTTGTGTGGGAGACTTGGAGGTTTAGCCACCAGAACTTCGCATCATACTTAAGGAGTAAAGCTCGGGTCGCTGCGTCTTGCTGCGCCCACAAAAGGGCTAGGACTAAGCCAAGGTATCGCCACATTCTTCAAAGGTAACAAATAGGCTGCCTACCCTCTGCGCTTTAACGGGGGCTTTTGTACTTTCGCATGCCATGTCCTTCAAGCTGCTGGATGAGAAATGGCAAGCCAAATGGGAAAAAGAAGGCTCTTACGAGGTCACCGAAGACCCTACCCGCCC
Source organism: uncultured Bacteroidia bacterium (assembly GCA_937995505.1). Classification (GTDB taxonomy): domain Bacteria; phylum Bacteroidota; class Bacteroidia; order SpSt-205; family SpSt-205; genus SpSt-205. The sequence continues at coordinate 7,974 of CALKJV010000080.1, forward strand.
CAAATTCTACATCTTGGACATGTTTCCCTATCCCTCTGGGGCGGGGCTCCATGTAGGGCATCCCTTGGGATATATCGCCACCGACATCATAGCTCGCTACAAGCGCCACCAAGGGTATGTAGTGCTCCATCCGATGGGGTTTGACTCTTTTGGGCTGCCTGCGGAGCAATATGCGCTGCGCACCGGCATACATCCGGCTATTACGACAGAAAAAAACATTGAACGCTACACGCAGCAGCTCAAAAAAATTGGCCTGGGATATCCGTGGAGCCGAGCTGTACGCACGAGTGACCCTGCGTACTATCGCTGGACGCAGTGGATATTTTTGCAGCTTTTCTCGCACTGGTACGATAAGAAGCTCCAGCGAGCTCGGCCGATTTCGGAGTTAGAGGTACTTTTTGCACAACAAGGCAATATCGGCATAGAAGCTGCCACAGATTACTTGGGCCACTTCACGGCAGAGGAGTGGGCTAGCTGGAGCGAACGCCAACGCGCGGAAGTGCTTCTGCAGTACCGTTTAGCCTACCCAAAAGAAGCTCTCGTCAACTGGTGCCCTGCCCTCGGCACCGTTTTAGCAAACGAAGAAGTGAAAGACGGTCTCTCCGAACGCGGGGGCCATCCCGTCTACCGGGTTCCTATGCGCCAGTGGTTTTTACGGATTACGGCTTATGCGGACCGACTTTTGGCGGGGCTGGAGACGCTGGATTGGCCTGAGGCTATTCGCGAGCAGCAGCGCCATTGGATCGGCCGTTCAGAGGGCGCCTATATCCTCTTTGAGGCAGAAGATGCAGCAGGCTCTCGCATACCTATTCAGGTCTTCTCCACTCGCCCGGACACCTTGTGGGGTGCGACTTTTTTGGTCCTGGCCCCCGAACATCCCCTCGTAGACAGGCTCACCACCCCCGCCCAACGCCCCTCCGTAAAAGCTTGCCAAGAAAAAGCCCAAAACCGAACTGAACGCGACCGCTTGATTGGCGGAGGTACCCCTACTGGCGTAGCGTTAGGGACTTTCGCCTTTCACCCTTACACCGGCGAAAAGCTTCCCATCTATATCAGCGATTATGTGCTCATGGGCTACGGTACTGGCGCTATTATGGCCGTACCGGCACATGATGCACGCGATTGGGCCTTTGCTAAACACTTCGGGCTACCCATCCGATCTATCTTAGAAGGGGTTTCTGCGGAAGAAGCTGCATACGAAGCCAAAGAGGGGCGCTTGGTCAACTCAGATTTTCTGAATGGCCTCACTGTAGCCGAAGCTTTGGCCTACCTCCCGCAGCACCTCGCTCAAGAAGGAAAAGGGGGGCCGGCCGTCCAGTATCGCTTACGCGATGTAGTCTTTTCGCGGCAACGCTACTGGGGTGAGCCCTTCCCCATTGTGTGGAAAGACGGTCTCCCTTATCCCTTACCCGAAACTGAGTTGCCTGTCACCCTGCCCCCCATTGAGCGCTACGAACCCACAGGCGATGGGCGCTCCCCTTTAGCTCGGCTCTCCGAGTGGGTCCAGCACCCCAGCGGCGCTACCCGAGAAACCGACACCATGCCTGGCTGGGCCGGCTCCAGCTGGTACTTTCTGCGCTACTGCGACCCCCACAACCCCCACCAGCTCGCAGCGCCAGAACGCCTCTCTTACTGGCTCCCCGTAGACCTCTACATCGGCGGCGCCGAACACGCCGTCGGACACCTACTGTATGCCCGATTCTGGACCCACTTCCTATACGACATCGGCTGCTGCCCCGTCCAAGAGCCTTTCCAAAAGCTCGTCAACCAAGGCATGATCCTCGGCCGTTCCCTGCTAATCTACAAACGAAAAGATACCCCCACTTTCACCTCAGCAGACCTAATCTCCCCAGCCGACAAAGCCCACTATATCCCCATTCACATTGACATAAGCCTCGCCGAAGATACCCTGGTAGACATTGAGGCCTTCCGCCGATGGATGCCCGAATACGCTGAAGCTACCTTTGAGCGAAACGCTAAGGGAGAATTCCATGCAGAGCCCCTCGTGGAAAAAATGTCCAAGTCTTTCCACAACGTCATCACCCCCGATGAGCTCTGCGAACGCTACGGAGCCGATGCGTTTCGCTTGTATGAGATGTTTTTGGGGCCTCTTACGCAAACTAAACCCTGGGACCCTAAGGGGATTCAGGGCACCTATCAATTTTTGCGTCGGCTCTGGCGCTTCCTCACCGGCTCAGACGCCATACCAGGCAACCCCACCTCGGAACTCTCCGACGAAGAGCCAACCCCAGAAGAGCTGCGCATCCTTCATCATACGATACGCCGAGTTACGGAGGATTTAGAGCGCCTGAGCTTCAATACGTGCGTGTCGCACTTTATGATTTTCCTGAATGAGATGCAGCGGCTCGGCTGCCGCAAAAAGGCTATTTGGAAGCCTTTTTTGGTCCTCTTAGAGCCCTTCGCTCCCCACATAGCCAGCGAGCTATGGGAGCGCTTAGGAGAACCTTCGCTGCTCCAAGAGGTCCCTTGGCCGCAATGGAACCCCGACTACCTGCAAGAGACTGAAATGGAATATCCCATCTCTGTCAACGGAAAGCTGCGCTTCCACGCTCGGTTGCCAGCAGACGCACCGCCAAACACCTTAGAACAGCTTATCCGAGAAGATGCGCGCCTTGCCCGCTACGTAGGCGAAAAGCCAATTCGCCGAGTCATCGTCGTGCCCGGTAAGATCATCAATGTAGTCGTCTGATGCGCATAGTATTTTTTGGGAACGGGGCTTTTGGGATTC
>CALKJV010000081.1 GCA_937995505.1 uncultured Bacteroidia bacterium
GAAGGGAGGTGGGCTGCCCTGGGCCGAGTACCAGCAAAGGCCCGAGGACGCACCTTCTTAGCAGGGGGGGCCTTGCTCTTACCTGGGCTTATAGATACCCATGTACACTTTCGGGAGCCGGGCTATACGCACAAAGGCACCTTCTACACGGAGAGCCGAGCCGCCCTCGCAGGAGGGGTAACTACCGCCTTTGACATGCCCAATACTTCCCCTCCTATTACCACCCTAGACCGTTGGCAGGCTAAACAGCACGCCCTCGCTGGGCGCAGCTGGGTCAATTTCGGCTTGTATTTTGGCGCTACGGAGGAAAATCTCTCTGAAATTCGGCAGCTTGACCCACGCCAAGTCCCAGGGGTAAAAGTATTTTTAGCTTCCTCTACCGGAGAGCTGCTGGTAGAGGATGAGACCGCTGTCCGAAGGCTTTTGCGAGAAAGCCCCGTACGACTGGTCTTTCACAGCGAAAAGGAAGCCTACATCCGAGCAGCACAGGCGAAGTGGGCAGACCGCGATTGGGATACAGCGCCTGACCTTCATCTACGGGTACGCCCCCCCGAAGCTTGCATAGAAAGTACCCGCTGGCTTCTCGCAGAAGCTCCCCACGCCCAGGTGCCTTTGCATATCCTCCATATCACCACCCAAGCCGAAGTGGAACTTTTGGCGCAGCGCCCCGCCCATGTCTCTGCTGAAACCTGCCCTATATACTTGACCTGGAGCGCAGAAGATTTTCCCTCCCACCGCAATCGTCTCAAATGCAATCCTTCCCTCAAAAGCAAAGCCGACCAAGAGGCCCTTTGGAGGGGATTAGCCCAGGGTACTTTAGAGGTAGTGGGCACGGATCATGCGCCGCATCTCTTAGCTGAGAAGGCGGCGGGGTATTGGCAGGCGCCCAGTGGAGCCCCGGCAATGGGGTACCTGCTCCCCTGGCTGTGGAGCTTAGGGCAAAGGCGAGGGCTACCGCTGGAATTTTGGTTAGAGAAGATGGTATATGCCCCAGCACGGCTGTGGCAGCTATCCGATCGGGGCCCTCTCGTAGAAGGATACTGGGCAGATGCGGTGCTATTTGATCCCCATGGCGAAACCGCCGTACCCCCCGACCTTTCGCCCATACACTATGGCAAGTGTCAGTGGAGCCCCCTCGCTGGGCATACTCTATCTGGCCAGGTGCGAGCTGTCTGGGTAAATGGAGTATTGAGCTTTCATGCAGGAGTATTTTATGGGGCGCCTGCGGGTCGGCCTGTGGCTTTGGGGCGGTAGTATAAGCCTCCTTTTTTGGGGATGTTCCCCTGGCCGATTTCTCACCCCACAGGATCGCCTCGTCACCCGAGAGCCAGTTCTGCGCGGGCATGTACTCTCCGAAACCCCTCCCCTTTACATCCGCAGCAATAGCCGAACCCTCGGCATGCGGCTAGGATTGCAATTTTATTGGGGAGGGCAGGTGCTCCAGTCTAGTGAGAAGGAGCCCTGGCGCACTCTGCGACGCCTACCCAAAATCCGCTATTACACCTACGCCCTGGGAAAGGCTCTACAAGACCCGCTTGGAGAGGCCCCTACCCTCCTGAGCCAGCGCGCAGTGGAGCAAGATGTGGCCTTATTAGACGAAGCCTACCTCCAAGAAGGCTACTTTCAGGCCGCTATTCAGCCCCAGATCCGCCCTATCCGCGCACAGGAAGTGCAGGTTATCTACCGAATCCGACCTGGCCCTCGCTGGTACATACGAGAATTTGACCTAGTGGGCAAAGATTCAGTTATGGTGGCCATCGCCGAAGCCTTTCTAAGGGATAGGATTTTGCCGGTCAATGCTCCTTTTCGGCTCAAGCAGTTAGACGCCTTTCGGGAAGAGATACATCAGCGGCTTTTAGCGGAGGGGTACTACGGCTTGCCGCTCAGCGCTCTGGTATGGGAAGTAGATACAAGCAGCGTTTCAGAGAAATCTGCCGCCCCAGCTGGGAAGGGATTTCTGCGCCAATGGCTGGGAGGGAAACGCAGTGATGCGCCTACCTGTATCGTGCGTCTCGTACTCCCCGAAGGCTACCGCCGCTATAAGGTAACCCAAAATGAGCTTACAGTTCGGACCGCCGACAGACCCGTGGAATGGGATGGCGCGCAAGCGGGCGTACAGGTACGAAGCGAGCCCCGAGCGCTTCGTATTCTAGATCCTCGGGTCTTGATTGGGCAGCTATATGTGCCAGATGGAGTGTATTATGACCAGCGAGCGGTGCAGGCTTCGCAGCGGGCCCTACAATCCATAGAAGCTGTGCAGTGGGTGGGCACAGCCGTAGAAGAAGATAGCGTTGGGGCGCTGCGGGTACGGTACGAGACGGTATTACGCCCTCCTTTGGATGTAGCCCTCAGTGTGGAGGGCTTTCAGTCTACCCAGCCCTTAGCGGGAAACCTTGCGCTGCCCGGAGCTAGCCTCAACCTTCGCACGACTTACTTTTCTCTTGCGCGGCGGGGGTGGTCTCTGCGTACGCAAGGTCAAGCAGCCCTGAGCTACTTTCGCCAAAAGCCAGACGCTCCCCCCGTGCCCCTATACAATTTAGCTGCGGAGGTAGGCTTGCAGTTTCCGCAGAGTTCCTGGCGCCTCGCCGAAGCCCAACCCCGCCCCCTCCCCGCTACCCTCACCCATATGCACCATACCCTCCTCTTATCGTATCAAGATATCCGACAAATTGCCTTCTCCCGACGCTATGCGACCTTCTCGTGGAGTCGGCATACCCGATTCTCCTTTCGCGACAAGCGCCAGGAAGAACAGGTCTGGACCCCTTTTGGGCTCACTTTTGTGGAGAGCCGATTCTCACCCGAGTTTGAGGCCCAGATAGAGGCGCTTTCCCCGCAAGTACGCACGCTCATTTTGCGGGACTACCTGCCGCGTCTGACGCAAGTTACGGCTTGGCGAGTCTCTACGAGCCGAGACTACTTCCAGGCCGAACGGGCCCCTCGCGGAGAATTTGCCTCCCTTCTACTGGAGTTTGGGGGCTGGCTTCCTTTCTTCTTAGAGCACTTTCTGGTCATCGCTCGCTCTCCGACAGACAGCACTTATAGAGATAATCTCCTTCTCAATCGCTTCCGATACGGGGTATTTGGCCGCGCCTTAGGAGAGGTACGGCGGCGCTATCGGCTCCTCTCTCCAAAGCAACAGCTTTATCTACGCGGACGCGTAGGCATTGCACAGGGCCTTTTTTATACGCTGGATGTCCCCTTTGAGAACCGCTTCTTTGTAGGCGGACCCAATAGCATGCGAGCCTGGCAGTTTGGAGCACTGGGACCTGGCGGTTATGCCTTCCCGGAAAATCTCTTTCTCATTCCAGGGGGCACTCTCCTTTTAGAGGCTAATGCAGAGGTCCGCCAAAGCCTTTTCCGGGGCTTACAGCTGGCCCCTTTCGTGGATGTAGGGAACGTCTGGTTTACCAGAGGCACATTTTTTGAAGATCCACGAGGCTACATAAGCAAGCGACCTTTACCAGCCATAGGTATAGGGATAGGCCTGCGTTGGGACTTTTCGGTGCTCGTTGTACGGCTAGATATAGCCCAGCAAGTTTTCGAGCCGGCAACCGGCTGGATATTTCACGATTTTCCGATAGGGGGGGCGCGCAGTCAGTATGTTTTTGCGGTAGGATATCCGTTTTAGGGAGTGGGTTAAGCAGCCTTGCCGAGGACTCGGGCGACAGTCTTTCCGATTTCGGCCGGGCTCTCTACTACATGCACGCCGCACTGAGCGAGAAAGTCCATCTTTTCCCGAGCACCGCCTTTCCCGCCGGCGATAATAGCCCCGGCATGCCCCATTCGACGACCTGGTGGTGCCGTCTGCCCCGCAATAAAAGCCACCACAGGCTTCGTGCCGTGGTCGCGTATCCACTCACCCGCTATCTCCTCATCCGTACCGCCAATCTCCCCTATCATCACTATCGCTTCGGTGGCTGGATCCTCCATCAGGAGCTGTATGATATCCCGATGTTTAGAGCCCACAATGGGGTCACCTCCGATACCCACACAGGTAGATTGCCCGAGCCCGACCTGGGTAATCTGGTGCACCGCTTCATAAGTGAGGGTTCCAGAACGGCTCACAAGCCCGACGCTGCCAGGTTGATGGATAAAACCAGGCATAATGCCTATTTTACATTGCCCAGGCGTAATCGCCCCGGGACAGTTCGGGCCAATCAGGCGCACGTGCGGGTAATCACTTTGTAAGACATACTTTACGCGCAGCATATCTCGCACTGGAACCCCGTCTGTAATCGCCACAATCAGCCGAACCCCCGCATCCGCCGCCTCCATAATCGCATCTGCGGCGCCCAGCGCTGGCACGAAAATAATAGAAGCATCTGCACCGGTCTGCGCCACGGCTTCCCGCATAGTGTTGAAGACGGGCAAGCCTAAATGGGTCGTTCCCCCCTTACCTGGTGTAACGCCCCCTACGACTTTCGTACCATATTCCAGCATTTGCTGAGCGTGGAAGGTCCCCTCTTTTCCAGTGAAACCTTGTACAAGCACTTTCGTGTGGGCATCTACGAGAATAGCCATGCCGCAAAGCTACGGAAAGTACCCGCATGGCAGCGAGCCTGGAAAAAAATAAAGGGGGATGGAGTGCACTCCATCCCCCTGCAAAAGGCGAGGTTCTGCTTTACGGATTCAAAGCGGCCTTAAACTCCGCTGACTCGCGCTGCTTGCGAAACTCCAAGTCAGATTGGGCTTTTTTCGCCAGCTCGCGGTTCGCTTGCACGGCTCGGCGCAGATTGGTAACCAGGAGGTTGGTATCCCCGCTTCGGGCACCTACGATAGCCAGCACATAGTAAGCCAGGGCATTATTGGCATCCTGCTGGATGGCCCGTTCTAGCGCGACTTTGGCTCCGGCGTAATCGGTCATAAGGAGGCGGGAAAGGCCAGCGTTATATTGGGCACCAGGCAGATCCCCCGCATTTCCAAAGGCCTCCGCAGCTGCGGCATACTGCGCGCTCTTCTCGTAGATAACACCTAAGTTGAAAGCCGCTTCAGGAGTAGGGCGCGCCGCATA
>CALKJV010000082.1 GCA_937995505.1 uncultured Bacteroidia bacterium
CGCTCGGAAAAGGTACCGTTCGACCCTGCCACTTACCCTGCAGAATCCGCACCTAAAAGGGTAATCGGTAATACATCCTCTACGGCTAGGCCGGCTTCCTTCATCGTAGAGGGGGCTGGAAAGACCCGACCTAAGTCGCGATACCCCGCCCCAAAAAAGCGATATAAAAGCATAGCTGCGTACGGTCGCAGAGCCGAATAGCCACCGACAGCCACAGCGACTTGGCTTTTGTCAATGCCTAAAAGGGAGTGAAGGGATTGGAGGGGGTAAAGTACATCTTCGGGCACAGCAGCTGTGAAGTGATTTACAAAAACGAGCCGATCTTCCTGAAAAAGTATATAGTAAAATCGACCAAAATGCAGCCAAACTAGCCCGCGGAAAGGCCGATGCTGCAAGTGGGCTTGAGCTAAGTGCTGGGAAATCTGCACATAGCGATAGCTCGCGTGATTAATTCTTAGCTGGCCATGGCGTGCATGAAGGTACTGCATAAGCTGGGCGTCGTATGCCATGAGAAAGGCTGCTCCGCTACCGCGTAAGATGTCTTTCTGGAAATGGTACCCTACCTGTGCGTCGGAAGCATGAATCTCATAATAGGCTTTGAGGTAGTCGGCTTCCTGCCCGTCAGGTACATGTTCTGAGGGGACGACAAGCCAGTATTCGGTGTCTAAAACCAGAAGCCCTTGAGCAAACCGCTTTCGGAGAAACTCATCTTGCTGCCAAACCTGCTCCAAAAAGCTTGGGAGGTCTAAGCCATCGCGATTCTTGTAGAGGCGTATGAGAAGGGGCTCGTGCTGTACGGTAGAAACTGTGTACAGAAGGTGTTCATTGTCTGCCTGTGCCCCTAGGTGATATATCGTCAGCGAGGCGGGATTGAGAGCCGAGGAGGCGTATAGATCTTGGGCGGTCAGAGGTTTAGCGAGGCTCATAAGCTAGTAGATTTCATTCGCTAGCTCAATCAGGGCTCCACTAAGCGAGGTCTGCACATAATTCCGCAAGAGCGTGCGTATAGCTGACACATCGTCTTCTATACAGAAGGCCAGAGGTGGGCATTCAAAAGCCAAAGGCGCAAAAAGGTAGAGAGATTTTTCTTTCTTGGGGGCGCGATGACCTCGGCTCCGCTTCTGCTGGTATTTGAGGGGTTCTAGAAAGTGCAAAAAAGCTCCTATGACTAAGGTCGCATCATGATGCCCTGCGTGATGCAGTGGGAATACTAGCTGGTATTTTTTATTAGCTGAGAGGGAAAACTTGAGCTTAAACCATCCACGTGGTAGCCCTCGGTTGAAGGTGTAACCGTACTTTCGGGCGTATTCGGCGATTTCGCTGGTAAACTGGTAATAGTAGGGCGAGTCGGGGTAAGCTTTGGCGACGAGGGCTCGGGTGCCGCGTCCGTCTTCGGTTTTGAGCTTGGTCTCCAATTCGGTGGCGACTTGGCGCAGCAGCTCTTCCATGTAGTCAAAGACCGTATAGCGATTAGTCATGATACGTTGGGAGCGGTCTCGGTCATGGCGTCCCTGCCAGCCTGCGAAGCACTTTTGGAAAGTAGCCAGGCTCTCCTCGTAGGAGGCGTTAGGAGTCAAGCCCCAGCTCAGCGCATACAAGGTAGCTTGCTGGAGGCCGTACAAAAAGAGATCAGCCCATGAATTGAGCTGTTCTTGATCAGCAGCTCGTAGGGCGCGGTGGTAGGCTACTCGTTCGGATTCTCTAAGTAAAAGGCCAGGCAAGTCCGCACGCCATAAGATGTATTGCGTAAGTAAAAAAGCCCCTCGTGCACTTCCGATTGCATAAGGGTGGATTTGGGTGAAGGTATGATAGGCCCAAGCCGCCACCCAGATAGGCGGGGCTCCCGCCGCTAGCTGATTTTCTACCTCCCGTAGAAGGGTCTCTAAGGTAGCTGCGATCTGCGAAGGCTCTACCAGAGGGCCAGAAAGAGGCCCATCGTGACTCGCAGTTCTCAAGGTGGGGGAGGAGGCGAGGACTTTCTCCTCTAAGGCCCGCAGAGCGGTGCTGTCAAGGGGCTGGGCTGCTTTCGCTTTTTCGTGCACTTCGGCTAAGGCCTCGGCTAATCCTTGGACAGCTCGGTGGGCTTCTGCAGGAGTGGGGCCTACGCCGGCACCGATAAGGGCTACGGCATCATAGCTCGCTAAACGGTAAGCCGTCCAAGCTTCGTCTGAAAACCACACGATGCCCTGGAGCGCTAAAAAGCCGCGAGCCATCGTGAAGTAAGCATCTTTCTCATATAGGGAAGAGAACCCCAGTTGCTCTAAGTGAGCTTTTCGGGCTTTCCAGGAGGGGGCAAGCGCCTCCCACCGAGTGGAGGGCAGCTCCAGCCAACCTGAGCGAAACTGAAAGTCTCGGGCAGAAAGGGTCTGGCTCATACGTACTGACTTTCTTTGCAAAGGTAGGGAAAAGTTTCTTAGGCAAAAAAGGGGATTAGGGTTTTTGGCGTGCAAGCTGGCCGCACCCCGCTGCGATATCTGCGCCTCGGCTCTGCCGTACAGTGGCGAGGAGCCCCCGCCGGAGAAGCTGCTGCTGAAAAGCTTCTATTCGCTGAGAGGGGCGAAAAGGAAGGCCCGGGACGGGATTATACACGATAAGGTTGACCTTAGCTAAGAGGGGAGGGGCTACAAAGTCTCGGAGGGCTTCTGCATCCTCAGGGCTATCGTTGATGCCGTCTAGGAGTACATATTCTAGCGTGACCCATTCGCGTCGCTGCTGACAGAAGTAAATGAGGGCCTCTCGTATGTCGTCCAGCGGTATATGGGCTGCTAAGGGAATAAGTTCTCGGCGCTTTTCGGACAGAGCGCTGTGCAAGGAGAAAGCTAATTCTATCCGTTGGGGCAGTTCCGCTAGGCGCCGAATAGCCTTTGGAACGCCCACAGTAGATACGGTGAGGCGGCGAGCGCTGAGCCCTATCCGAGTGGTAAGCAGTTCAATAGCCTCTATGAGCGCAGAGTAGTTGAGGAGCGGCTCACCCATTCCCATGAAAACCACATGGCTCACGGGAAGTGGATAAGCGCCCTTGAGGGTAGCGACTTGGAGGGCGATTTCGTAGCCTTTGAGCTGCCGTTCTAAGCCGAGCTGTCCAGTTGCACAGAAGCGGCAGTTCAGGCTGCAGCCCACTTGACTGGAGACACATACGGTATGGCGACCCCGGTGGGGGATCCATACGGTCTCTGTGGTACCTCCCTCTGGCATTTGCCAGAGAAATTTTTGTGTACCGTCCCGGCTGGTGTGGCGGTGCAGAAGTTTGAGCCCTTGCGTCCGAAAGTTTTCCTCTAGGAGGCTGCGCAGCGAAGCAGGTAAGTTAGACATCTGCCTCGGGTCAGAAAGGGCGCGTCCCCAGAGCCAAGACTCAATTTGGCGGGCTCGGTAGGGGGGTTGGCCTTGCGCCTTTAGCCAAGCTTCCCACTGCGTCGGAGAAAGTTCCCAAAGGGCTGGCCGCTCGGTTACTCTGACCATTTAGCCATGAGGTCCAGAAACTCCGCATTCGTACGGGTATGCCGCATCCGCTCTAAAAGAAACTCTGTGGCTTCTACCGGCTTCATTTCAGAAAGAAACTTACGCAAAAGCCAAATGCGGTGCAGCTCTTTTTCGTCTAGAAGGAGTTCCTCATGACGGGTACCCGACTCTAATACGTTGATAGCGGGATAGATGCGCTTATTGGCCAGCTGACGATCTAGCTGGAGTTCCATGTTGCCTGTGCCTTTGAATTCCTCAAAGACTACCTCGTCCAGCCGGCTACCCGTGTCAATTAAAGCCGTAGCGATAATTGTGAGGGAGCCGCCCTCTTCAATTTTGCGGGCAGCGCCAAAGAATCGTTTGGGCTTATGGAGAGCTGCTGAGTCCATTCCACCCGTGAGAATACGCCCCGATACCGGTGTGGCGGCGTTGTAGGCCCGGGCGAGACGAGTGATGGAGTCTAAGAGCACTGCCACATCAATACCACTCTCAGCGAGGCGACGGGCTTTTTCGTTGACGATTTCGGCGACCTCTACTTGCCGTTCTGCCGGCTCATCAAAGGTCGCAGCGACCACTTCAGCGGGCACATTGCGGGCAAAGTCGGTTACCTCCTCCGGTCGCTCGTCAATTAGCAGCACAATCACGTACGTCTCTGGGTGGTTTTGGAGGATAGCGTTGGCGATTTTTTGGAGGAGGATCGTTTTACCCGTTTTGGGTTGGGCGACGATTAGGGCGCGCTGGCCTTTCCCAATAGGAGCAAATAGATCTACTACTCGTAAGGAGAGGTCGTTTGTCCCCTCAGAGAGGCGGAAGCGCTCGGTAGGAAAAAGCGGCGTAAGGTGCTCGAGGCTCCGCCGTTCTCGTAGATACTCCGGGTGAAGGCCATTGACGCGCTCAAGCTCGGTCAGGACATAGTTGCGTTCATTTTCGCGCGGTAACCGAATACGACCTTCTACGGTATCGCCAGGCCTAAGGCCATAGCGCCGTAGGAGCCCTTGGGGTACATAGATATCGTCTGGTGAGCTTTTGTAGCTATAATACGGTGACCGGAGGAAGGCATGCCCTGTCTTTCTATCCAGCCACAAGACGCCCGAGGCGGAGATAGTGAGCTTTTCCAAAAGCTCAAAAATTGAGGGCTCTTTTTGGGGAGTACCCTCGGGGGTGGGGGAGGCTTTGGGGACGGCTGCCGGAGTTTCAGCGGCTTCCGTAGAGGGAGGAGTGACTGTTTCGGATTTCTCAGCTGCTGCTGGTGAGGCTACATCAGCAGGGTTCTCCTCCTTAGGCGGTGTAGGCGACACAGAAAGGATTTGGGACCGCTTGATGCGCCGCCGAGCCGACTTAGCCGAGGGGCCATTCGGGGAGGCTTCCGAGAAGGGCTCCGCAGGAATCGCTGGCTTCACCTCTTCGGAAGGAAGTTGCAGAGACGCTTCTGTTTCAGAAGGGCTTGCAGGCACCTTCTCTTCTATCGGGTAATTTTCAATCAGATTTCTTTCCTCTTCTGGTAGGGCCGCAAGGAGCCGATCAATTAAAGTTTCCCTGCGTACAGAGGGAGCGAAGCGCAAGCCAAGGAACCGAGCCATCCGGAGAAGTGTAGGCCGGTCCCAATCCTCAAGCCGCTTGTTTTGCATTAGCAGCATCTCTTTTAGCTCAGACATACCTTATCAGGGGAAATGCCCGTCCAGGGCTATGCACTACAAAGATAACGCTTTTCCGCATACCCAAGCGTCTTTGCGTAATATCGCTGGGATGCATACGGTCCTAATCGTAGATGACGAACCCGCTGTGGTAGAGGCCTTGACGGCCCAGCTACTGCCCTTAGGCGTATGGATAGAAGGGGCTTATAGTGCAGCGGAGGCGCTTCCTCTCCTAAGTAGCCGCCCGGCGGTGGTGATCGCTGACTATCTGATGCCGGGCATGCGTGGGGATGACTTCCTGATTGTGGTGCACCAGCAGCAGCCTGAAGCCCGCCTAATCCTCCTTACCGGTCAAGCCGGCGCCGAGAATGTCGGTAAAGTCGTCAATCAAGCTCGCCTGTTTCGTTACATCGCCAAGCCCTGGGAAGTGGAGGATCTGCGCCTTACCGTGCGTGAAGCGCTCATCAGCTACGAGACGGAGCGGGCCTTGGCCGAAAGGCAGCGGCTTACCCAAGAGCTGCTCACTTACCTGCAAGATGTACTTGCCTGTGAAGAGCTAAAAGCCCTGGAGGCCCTCAAGCCCCACTGGAGTCAGCGCCTCTTTGATACCGAATCCTCGGAAGAGCCGCCAAGTAGCCTCTCTCCCGCCCAAAAAGAAGCTTGGACCCTCTTTACCCACACCTATGCCCTCCGACGAGCACACTTGGCCTTGCTAGCGGATTTAGAAAACCAAGTCCAAGCCCGTACCGCCCACCTCCTGGAAGCCCTTCAAACCCTCCAGGCGCTATCCTCTCAGCGGGAGGCTTGGGTCAAAATCATCTCTCATGACCTCCGAGGCCCGCTTTCGGCTCTACGCCAACTTGCTGCCCTCCTAAACACAGGCGACCTCAGCGAAGAAAACCGAAAAAAATACAGCCAGACCTTAGCTAGCTCGCTAGAGCAGTTAGAGCGCTATACTAAGAGCCTTTTAGATCTAGCACGACTTTCACAGAAAGAACTGGTTCTCAAGCCGGAGCGATTTCGCTGGGTAGAGATAGCGCAGCGGTTGCAGGGGCTCGTGGCGCCACAGCTCACCCTCAAAAACCTCCACTGGCAGGCTGAAGTGCCCCCTTCCGCCGAAGGCTGGGGCGACCCTACCTACAGCTTAGAAGCCCTCTATAACCTCGTTTCTAACGCCGTGAAGTTTACGCCACCAGGAGGTACTATCGCTTTCCGGGTGCAGGAAAACCCCACCGAAACCTCGGTGGAAATCCAAGACACAGGGATAGGGATGGAAGCCGATCTGGTTGC
>CALKJV010000083.1 GCA_937995505.1 uncultured Bacteroidia bacterium
TACGACAATGCCGGTACGGTAGAGTTTCTCTATGCAGGGCCAGGCGAGTTTTACTTCTTAGAGGTAAATACCCGCCTGCAAGTGGAGCACCCGGTTACGGAGGCTATCTTGGGAATTGACCTCGTGGAATGGCAAATTCGCATCGCCCAGGGGGAAGCGTTACCTTGGCGGCAGGAGGACCTTCAGCCCAAGGGGTATGCCATAGAGTTTCGGTTGTATGCAGAGGATCCGGCGGCGGACTTTCGGCCTTCTACAGGGCGCATTCTCGCTTGGCAAGTGCCAGACCTGCCTTACCTCCGCACCGATAGCGGTATAGAAAGCGGTGTACCTATTTCGCCCTATTACGACCCGCTCTTGGCCAAGCTTATCCTCTGGGGCCCTAACCGAGCAGAAGCCCTCCAGCGCGCCGCTTACGCCTTAGAACGCATACAGGCCATTGGCTTGCGGCACAATCTCTTTCTGCTGCGAGCTTTATGCGAGGACCCAGACTTCAAAGAGGGGCGCTACGATACCCATTTTTTGGAGCGGAAAGCCCACCTCTTGCGAGAACCGCCCCTCTCCCCTGCACAAGCACAAGCCGCCGCAATTGGTCTGAGCCTTTGGCGAGTACAGGACCAGCTGCAGCGCCGCAGGACCTTGCCCAACTTCCCGGCCAACTGGCGCAATACGCTCCAAAGACCCCTCCCCTACGGCTGGCGCATAGGAGAGACTTTACTTACGGTGGAGGTTCAAGGAACTCCAGAGGGCACTTTTCACTGCAACCCCCCCCAATCAGAAGCCAAAGCCCGTCTCTTAGCGTGGCATCCTACGCATGTGGCATACGAGTGGCAGGGCCAGCGTTTCAGCTTCTCTGTATGGGCAGAAGAGGAGACGCACTGGTTCCACTGCCCGGCCTGGGGCACCCGTACCGCTAAGCTCCTGCCTCGCTTTCCCGAGCTGGAAACCACCGAAGCTCCGGGCAGCTACACCGCACCCATGCCTGGACAGATTACAGAGATTTTTGTCCAGCCCGGCGATACCGTAGAGCCTGGCCAGCCCCTCCTCGTCTTTCTCTCTATGAAGATGGAAAACCGCATTACCGCTGCAGAAGCCGGCCAAGTAGAAGCCCTCTACGTGCAAAAGGGGCAAACCGTAGAAGCCGGCGCCCTCCTCCTCCAAATCAAACCGCTCCCCTCTACTTGATGAAACTATGCAGGCTTACTTTCCCACGATAGAGCCCACTGCGTTAGAAGGCTTCCAATGGCACTTTATTCGTGCGGCTCGGGAGGGGGATACGCTTTACCTGACCCTTCATAACCCCGACCGCAAAAACGCCCTCAACCCTGTCCTGCTCAATGAACTCGCTTACGGCCTTGCGTATGCTTGGCATAGCCGAGAGCTGCGTTTCGTGCGGCTGCGGGCAGAGGGAGAGATCTTCTGCTCGGGTGCAGACCTGCGCGCCTTTGCCGGCGGCGTGGAGACCCATTCTACCGTACCCCAAGCCCAGAAGCCCATCGTGATAGACGAGCTTTTCTCTGCCTTTGATAAGCCCCTCATCGCCGAAGTAACGGGCGATGTGCTAGCTGGCGGCCTGCTGCTGCTTACAGGAGCTACCTTCGTGGTAGCGTATGCGGGTGCTCGCTTCTCTCTACCAGAGGTGCGACGCGGCCTCTTTCCCTTCCAAGTGATGAAAGCCCTCTCTCAGTTTATGCCCGCAAGGGTAGCCCTGGGCTGGTGCCTCCTTGGCGAGACGCGCACCGCTGCCGACCTGCACGGCTACGGCCTTATTACGCACTTAGCTCCCGAGCGGGAAGCCGTCTACCCCACCACCGACCGCCTCGTGGAGGCTCTGCGCGAAGGCGCCCCCTTAGCGCTACAAAAAGGCATCGCCGCTTATCGGCAGCTTGACTCGCTCTCTCATGCCCAACTGAATGCCCTTCTAATAGAACTCGCTCAAAGCGAAGACGCTCGCGAAGGCCTTCTCGCTTTCCGAGAGAAACGCAAGCCCATTTGGAAAAACGCCTGACCATGAGCAAAGTCGTCATAACCGCAGCCCTTACCGGCGTACTCGCTACCCGTGAGCAGTGCCCGTATATTCCGTACACGCCGGAGGAGATTGCCGAAGAGGGCCGCCGAGCCGTAGAAGCCGGCGCCGCTATCCTCCACATCCACGCCCGCCAAGACAATGGAGCCCCCGCCTTTGATGTAGAAACCTACCGACGCATCTATGAGGCCGTGCGCGCCAAAACTCCCGATGTGATCATCAACTTCTCTACGGGCGCAGTGGGGATTCCTCGGGAGGAACGCATCCACCACATCAAGGCTCTCAAACCCGACATGGCCGCCCTCAACATGGGCTCCATGAACTATGCTATCTACAGCCCCAAAACCAAGCAGTTTTACTTTGACTTCGTCTTCCAAAACCCCTTCGCCGACATCCAGTACTTCCTCACCTCTATGAGAGAAGCGGGCACCCTGCCGGAGATGGAGGCTTTTGACTGCGGTCATATCCACAATGCCACACCGTTTATAGACATGGGCCTCCTCAAGCCACCGTATGTGTTTAGCTTCGTGATGGGGGTTCTCGGGGGCATACCTGCTACGGTAGAAAACCTCCTCCACCAAGCGCGAAATGTACCCCCCGGTTCCCATTGGCAAGTGATCGGCATTGGGCGCAAGCAGTGGGCACTCGTAGCCGGTGCTCTCACGCTGGGTGGGCATATTCGCGTGGGGCTGGAAGATAACTTTTACCTTCCTGAGGGGCCCATGGCTAAATCCAACGGCGAGCTCGTAGAAGCTGCAGTGCGGTTTGCTCGGGCTTTAGGGCGAGAGCCTGCTTCCATCGCTGAGGCCCGCCAAATGCTCCAACTGCCCCCCGTCCATGTTTAGCCCAGACCTGCTCAAAGACCAAGTAGCCCTCGTTACCGGCGGGGGGAGCGGTATCGGCTACGCCACCGCTGAAACCTTCCTGCAAGTAGGCGCCCAGGTGGTCATCTGCGGCCGCAAAGAAGAAAAACTCCAAAAAGCCGCCGAATCTCTCCAAGCCCTCGGTCCTGTGCACTACCGCCGCTGCGATATTCGGGAACTAAGTGAAGTAGAGGCCTTGGCAGATTTCATAGCTGCAGAGTTGGGCGCTTGCCACATCCTCGTCAATAACGCTGGGGGGCAGTTTCCCGCCGCCGCTGAAAATATCACCCCTAAGGGCTTCCAAGCTGTCGTAAACAACAACCTCAACGGCACATGGAATGTCATCTACACTTTTGCGCATCGCTTTTTTATCCCGCAACGACAGGGGGCCATCCTTAATATCATTGCGAGCATCTATCGGGGTTTCCCGGGCATGATGCACACCGGAGCTGCCCGCGCCGGGGTAGATAACCTCACGAAAACCCTCGCTGTGGAGTGGAGCCGCTACGGCATCCGCATCAATGCCATCGCACCAGGGATCATTGCCTCTTCGGGCCTCGAGCAGTACCCCGACGAGCTCAAACGCAATCTCTCAGCCAATATCCCTCTGGGCCGACTCGGCACGCCCAAAGAGGTGGCGTATGCAGCGACCTTCTTAGTCTCGCCCCTGGCCACTTATATCACCGGAGAGACTTTGTATGTAGATGGGGGGCAGCGATTGTGGGGAGATTTTTTTAGATTTGGCATGTGAGCCGCGTGCAGAGCCCTGCCCAGGTGGAGTTTACTACCCATCTGCACCACTTTTACAAGTGGGAGCAGAAGAAGTCCGATGCACCTTTTTTACGACAGCCGTACGGCCGCACCTGGAAGGTACTCACTTGGCGAGAAGCGGGAGACCAGATCCGTCGCATAGCTTCTGCCTTAGCCGATAGGGGCGTGCAGAAAGGCTCTCTCGTCGGCTTACTGTCTAAAAATTGCTATCATTGGATCCTCGCAGACTTAGCTATCGCCCTGCGAGGTGCCGTAAGTGTGCCCTTTTACCCTAACCTCTCCGCCCGAGAGCTCCAAACCGTACTAGAAAAAAGCGAAATTACCCACCTCTTTGTAGGCAAGTTAGACCCTGGCTACTGGGACTCTGTCAAGCATGTCGTACCGCCTACGATCCAAATCATCCACTTCCCGCCCTATCCAGGCTTTTCGGTCGTACAGGAAGGGGAGGATTGGGATGAGCTTGTACAAAAATATCCGCCGCAAACCGAAAACTTCCTGCCTAAGTCGGAGGACCTCTGGACGATTCTCTACACCTCAGGCACGACAGGCACCCCTAAGGGCGTTATGCTCCCCTACCGCTGCCCGCTGGAATTCCTCCGACAGGAATACACCTATCGGGAAATTGGCCTTTTTGACCTGAGCGAAGGGCGGTTCTTCTCTTATCTGCCTCTCAACCACATCGCAGAACGGTTAGCGATTGAGCTCTCCTGCTTGTATCTCGGGGGCACAATCTCTTTTGCCGAAAACTTAGACACCTTCCCAAAAAACTTAGAGGAGACCCAACCTACGCTATTTTTCGGCGTGCCGCGCATTTGGCAGCGGTTTCGGCTGGGGGTTTTAGAGCGCTTCGGCGGAGAAAAGCGGTATCAGCGGCTCACCCGCCTCCCTCTACTCGGCTCCCTCCTCAAAAGCTACATCCGCAAGAAGTTAGGCTTAGCCCGGGTAGAGCTGGCCCTCACAGGCGCCTCCCAAACCCCCGATGCAGTCAAGCTGTGGTTCATGGACCTTGGGGTTTATGTTAGAGATGTGTACGCCATGACCGAAAACTGTGCAGGCTGCACCATCATGCCCAAAAACCGCAATAAGCTCGGTACCGTCGGCAAGCCTCTCACGGGCGTCAAGCTTCAAATTGACCCTGAAACCGACGAGATCCTCATGTGGGCGCCTTGGGTCATGGACGGCTACTACAAGGACCCAGAAAAAACCGCAGAAGTGCTCCGAGATGGGTGGCTTCACACGGGCGATACAGGTAGCATAGACGAGGAAGGCTTCGTGCGCGTTACGGGGCGGGTAAGTGATGCCTTCAAGACAGCCAAGGGGATGTTTGTGGTGCCTGCGCCCTTGGAGGAACCCTTTGGCAAGCTACCGTATGCCGAACAGGTATGTGTCGTGGGCTTAGCACAGGTACAGCCGCTCGTCCTGCTGACCCTTTCCGAGCTCGGCCGCACCGAAGCCCCCGAAACCGTAGAAAAAGCCGTACTGGAAATCTTAGAAGCCGTCAACCAGCCCCTACCTACCTACCAAAAGCTCGCCAAGGCGGTTTTACTGGACGAGGTGTGGAGCGTGGAGAACGACCTTCTCACGCCTACCCTCAAAATTCGCCGCCGAAAGATAGACGAGCGCTACGGCGCTTATTACGAAACTTGGCTCAACCGCCCTGAAAAAATTCTCTGGATTCGCAATCAAGCTGCATAACCTATGTGGAAGCACTACTTCACGCCGGAGCATGAGCTTTTCCGGGAGTCGCTGCGCCGGTTTATTGAGAAAGAGGTTGTACCGCACATTGACGAGTGGGAAGCTCAGCAGCAAGTGCCCAAATCCATCTGGAAAAAATTTGCTGAGCAGGGCTTTCTCGGTCTGCATTACCCTGAGCAGTATGGAGGCGCCGGGCTGGACTTTTTCTATACGGTCATCTTTTGTGAGGAGATCTCAAGGGTCTTCTCGGGTGGCTTCGGTGTCATCCCCAGTGTAGCGCAGTACATGTCCTCCACCTACATCTACAAGTACGGCTCCGAGGCCCTCAAGCAAAAGTATCTCGTACCGGTCATTCGCGGGGAAATGGTGTCGGCTATCGGTATCTCCGAACCAGGGGCCGGCTCCGATGTAGCCAATATTCAGACCCGGGCTATCCGCCAGGGAGACTTTTACCTCGTCAATGGGCAGAAAACCTTCATCACCAATGGGTACTACGGCAATTACGTCGTGCTGGTAGCAAAGACTCAACCCGAAGCCGGCATTGAAGGCATTTCGCTGCTGGTGGTAGACTTAGACAGCCCTGGCAT
>CALKJV010000084.1 GCA_937995505.1 uncultured Bacteroidia bacterium
TCGGTCCCTTCGTCAGCTCCTACAAGCCTGGCAGGCCCAAAATCAAGCTACCGTAGTCCTGCAAGATGCGCTGGCCTTTCTCGAGGGGCCTCCCCAGCCGATGGATTTTGTCTTTGCGGGACCGCCCTTCCGCTACTGGCAGAAAAAAACCCTCCTGGAAAAGATCCTCACTGGCGGCTGGCTGCGAAAAGGCGGCTGCTGCATCTTAGAGCACCCCACCTACGAGACCTACCATACCTACCCCGGCTTCTGGCGAACCGAACGCTACGTCGCAAGCCAGCTTAGCTTTTTCCTCGCATGAAGGCTCGCTGGCTCGCAGGGGGATTGCGCGCCGGCTGGAGGATGCTTACTTGGAAGCGGCTCTTCCATGGCCTGCGTGTAGCTGGCTCTTATGTATGGGCACGCTACCGCTTAGGGTGGAGCCCACCGCCCTACCCGCTCTTCTTAGGGGTAGAGCCCACTACTGCCTGTAACCTACGCTGCCCCCACTGCATTTCAGGTCTGCGCGCCTTTAGCCGCCCAACCGGCACCTTAGACCCCGCCCTCTTAGAAAAAGTCCTCGCCGAACTGCACCCCTACCTCTGGGGCGTGCTGTTTTACTTTCAGGGAGAACCCACCCTTCATCCTCACCTCGGCCGCCTCATCCGAACCGCTACCCAGTACAAGCTACTCACTTCGCTGAGTACCAATGCCCACCTCCTCACAGAAGAGAAGTGCACCGAGATGCTCTTGGCTGGGCTTACGCATGTTCGCATATCCATAGACGGCATGACCCAGGAGAGCTACGCCCGCTATCGGGTCGGAGGATCTTTAGCCGTAGTGCAAGAAGGCGTCCGACGCCTCTTAGCCCTCCGAAAAGCCTACCGAAGCCCCTTTCCCCTTGTGGAGCTCCAGCTGATTGCGTTTCGGCATAATTATGGGGAGGTGGCGGCATTTAGAGCCTGGGCCCGGGAAATAGGCGCTGATGCCGCACATGTCAAGACAGCGCAGCTGCTGGAGCCTACCCCAGAAGCCTTTCAAGCTTGGATTCCCCCCCAAGCGAGCCGCTACGAAAAAGCGCCCAATGGCGACCTACGCCTCAAAGGTCGTATCCCTAACCGCTGCTGGCGCCTCTGGCGCGCCGCTGAAATCACCTGGGATGGCCAGCTTCTCCCCTGCTGCTTTGACAAAAATGCTGAGTATGCCTTCGGCTCCCTACAAGAAAACAACTTCCAGAGCCTGTGGCACAGCCCAAAAGCCGAACGCTTCCGCAAAGGGGTCTTCCGCCACCGGCAAAGTGTAGATATTTGTAGAAACTGCTCGGAGGGCATTCAGACATGGTTATAATTCGCTTTCACCGAGAAGGGCGAGGTTGGATTGCAGGCTCTCTGGCGGCAGGTCCGCTGCTTTTAGGGCTTTTATACGCAGGAAAAGTCTGCCCTTGGACCTTTGGCGCTGTCACGGCTGGCTGGCTGGTGTGGACAGGGCTGATACTCAACTTTTTCCGCTACCCCCACCGATCCTGTCCCGCCGAAGCCCATACCCTCTATGCCCCTTGCGATGGGAAGGTCGTGGAAATCAAACGCACCTTTGAGCCAAAGCACTTTCATGCCGAGATGGTGCAGATTAGCATCTTTATGTCGCCCTTAGATGTGCATGTCAACTGGGCGCCAGCGGGCGGTACCGTCCGAGCGAAACAGCACAGCCCTGGCTTCTACAAGGTAGCCTGGCATCCGAAGGCCTCTCTGCTGAATGAGCAAACCTTTTTAGCAGTAGAAGGGGAAGGCGGCCGAGTGTATGCCCTACGGCAGATCGCAGGAGTCCTGGCTCGCCGCATCCGAACCTATCCCGAGAAAGGCCAGACCCTCCAAGTAGGTGAGGAGATTGGCTTCATCAAGTTTGGATCTCGGGTAGATGTGCTCCTCCCGCCTTCTGTGCAAGTGCGAGTCCAGCCAGGCCAAAAGGTCCGAGGCGCCCTTACGCCCATTGCTATGTGGGAGTGAAAGCCTATCCTCCCTTCATTCCCTCTGCCTGAAACCGCTACCGCCAGCCAAACTAAGCTATGGGGCTAAACTATCTCTCACTACTATGCAGCGGGCACCTACTCTATCATTCCGCAGGAATAGCAAAAAGTTGGTTTTCGCCCCATATAGCAGTACTAAAGTTCTGAAGAATCGCAGTGGTATTGAATGGATCCTTATGCCCAAAGTAGTAGTATGTCTTAGGAGAAGTTCCTGAGTTACGAATAATAACTTGGCCTGTGACCAGTGAGAAGTAACTTTGAGGGGGCAAAATCCCACTTATAAGAGGAGAGCCTTCAATATCTGGGCTATTGCCACACCATGTGGAGCAGTCAGAGAATGTAGTGCGTACCCATATAGAAGCGTTCCACGGGAGCGCTCCCGCATAGAGAATCTGAGTGGAAAATACAATCCATCGGCCAGGGGGCAAGGTAATGTAAGAGTTAAGGTATTGCCAGCTCGGCCAATTTGTGGTCAGATCTTGTGGGGTGGAGGCTAGGGTGCCTTGTATCATACCTGCGTAACCGCGGTCAATGAAGCGGCGCCAGCGTCCAGCCCGCCAGTAGTAGTAGCCGGGCGTGACGGCATTATCTCCTGAGCCAGCGGTGGCCGTATTATACACTAGCATCCCGTCTTGGGGCGCACCCGCTACGGGCACCCAGACATTAGCGGCCGTAAGCGCCACCTGAGGAAGGAGGACCCCTTCCGAACCGCTACCTACCACATGTAGGCGAGCCCCCAAGTGAGGGGTAGTCGTCCCTATTCCCACATTATTACCAAGGGGATTGATGGCAAGCGGCTGGGCATTATGAGTCTGAATAAATCCGTAACCCACTGTGCGACCGATGAGAAGGTACCGATTCCCTGCGCTTTCCGAGATACGCAGTTGCCCTGAATTTGCATCTGCAGGCGGAGCCCCATCTACATGTAGCCTACTTAACGGCGTCGGTGTGCCGATACCGACATTTTGCCCATGAAGGAGGCTTACTAGCACTATTACTCTGCCTAGCAAGCCCAACGTACTTTTGGAGAGAGCTTTCATCAGGTTCACAAGCGGTTGCATACTACAAATATATAGCCTTCTCGGCAAATCCAAGAATGGCGCATGGCTGTGCTTCGCCACAGGGGGCGGCATCGGCAAGTACAGGTGAGCCTTAAACCACCCCGGTGCGACATACAGGATGGGGAAGTTGGGGAGATTTTGCGTATTTTTGTAAATGTGGTTTTGCCCGTCTCTCGTGAAGAGGCTAAGCGGCTTCTCAAAGAGCTGCTGCGCGATCCAGAGCTGCGAGCCCTCGTAGAAGAGGAGCTCAGCACCTCCTTTGCCCCTAAGCAAAGCACAGAAGACCACCTCCAGAAACTCTACCGAGAGCTTATCCGCCTACGCAGGAAAAGCGACAAAAGATGGGCAGAGTACCAAAGACAATGGCAAGAGTATAAGGAAGAGCAAGAAAGAAAGTGGCAGGAGCAGCAGCGCAAATGGGAAGAGCAACAACGCAGGTGGGACGAACAGCAACGCAGATGGGAAGAGCTAAAAAGAGAGCAAGAAGAAAGATGGGCGGAACAACAGCGCAGGTGGGACGAGCAGCAACGCAGATGGGAAGAGCAAGAAAAAAGATGGGCAGAGCAAGCCAAGCTATGGGAGGAACAAAACCGAAGATGGGAAGAGCAAGAAAAAAAGTGGCGTGAAAATCAGGACGCTTTATGGAAAATGCTTGAGAAGCTTCAAGAGCTGGATCGCCTTTATCACACAAGCATCACAGCGATTGGAGCTCGGTGGGGCTACGCTACGGAGGAAGCCTTCCGCAGTGCGCTCAAGGCCTTCCTAGAAGAAGACTTTGGAGTACGGGTACAGCGCTATCTCTCTTATGACCCTCAAGGCAGAGTATTCGGCAGACCTGCCTCCGTGGAAATAGACCTCATTGTCTACAATAGTAAAACTATTCTCGCCGAAATAAAGTCTTCTGTCAGTGAGGCCGATGTGCATGCCTTTCTCAACAAAGTCGCTTTCTACGAGGAGAAAGAAGGGAAAAAAGTCTCTCGGCGCATGATTATCTCTCCTATGGTGCACCCGAAGGCCCAAAAGTTAGCCGAAGCGAACAAAGTAGAGGTGTACGCCTACCTTACAGAGCCAGACCTCGCCAAGGGAAGGCGCCGGAAAAAGAGTTAGTCTCCGCATCTGGCCCTTTCGGCGGCCTTTTCCCGGAAAGTTTTAGTCATTTCTTGTGTCGGATAGGCTTAAGCTCCGCTGGGAAGGTTACCTTTGCAGGGAGAGCGTATGCATATCGCAATCGCCGGCAATATCGGCGCAGGAAAAACCTATGCCACTTACCTGCTGAGCCAGGCCCTCCGCTATGAAGCTGCGTATGAGGACGACTCAGACAATCCCTTCCTCACAGACTTCTATCAAGACATGGTGCGCTGGGCTTTTCCAATGCAGATTTACCTGCTCAATAAGCGCTTAGAGAGTACCCTCGCTATCCAACGCAGCGGGGCTGACTATGTACAGGACCGTACCCTATACGAAGATGCGGAGGTATTTGCGCCGGTGCTGCGGCAAATGGACATTTTACCCGCTCGGGAATACGAAGTATATCGCGCCTTATACGAGAAGATTGCTTCGCTGGTCAAGCCCCCGGACCTACTCGTGTACCTGCGCGCGTCCGTACCTACCCTGGTAGAGCAGATCTTAGCGCGGGGGCGCCCCTACGAGGAAAATATCAGCTTAGAGTACCTCCGCAAACTCAACCAGGCCTATGAAGCCTGGTACGCAGCTTACGAGCGCGGCCCGAAGCTCGCTATCTCTATGGACGAGCTACATGGCCGAGAAGACGGACCCGTCCTACTCGTAGACCAAGTCGTACGCCGAGTAGTAACCCTTTTCTGACGCTGAGGAGCGTATATTTGCTTGGATGCGGAAGCT
>CALKJV010000085.1 GCA_937995505.1 uncultured Bacteroidia bacterium
TTTTGCACGAGAAAGAGCACTTCTACGCTATCGGGCGTGGTGGCGGAGAGGAGGTTCCGAAGGCCTAACTCTACATAAAGCGACTCGCCTTCTTCCACGGTATCACGCCGCAGGGTCCAGCGTAGGGCTGGGTCTACCGCTAAGTCGGTAAAAGGCTGTGCGAGGACATACCAATACCGCAATTGAGGGGTAGCATTTCCGCTCGGGTCTTGGAAGTGGCCTTCCAGAAGTAGGTCCGTGTAGGTGCCACTATTGAAGCCCCGCAGGTCATAAACGCTTGTATGAGGTACTTGGCGATACAGGGTATCCCGCGTACCGTCTGGTCGCAGGCCGTAAATGGAGAGGGTGAGGGTATCGGTGGTGCCCTGGCGGTGGAAGGCAAAAAAGGCCTCTTCCCACGCGACGGGTCGGGCAATCCGAGGGGAAGTCATCCAGCCCAGCGGCAGCAAGACAGAGAAGTCCTGGGCTACCGAGCAGGAGAGGGTATCGGCACAGAAGCTTTCCTGAGCTGTGCCGGGCGGTGCGCCTTTTTTACCGAGGATGAGGCCCTTTTCACGGGGAGTGAGGGAGAGGGCTCGCTGCGTAGCGCCAACCTGTGCCAAGGCCTGCTGCAGCCGAGCTGGAAGTGTCTGGCTAGAATGATGGGTCGTGAAGAGTAATACGACCGGAGCGTCAGCTGGGGCCCTTCCAAGCACAGCCAAAACAGAGTCGGCCATGGCATCTGCGGTCATTTGCACGCCAGGATAGCAGTTACCTGCGCAGAAATACCGCCAAGCTCCGAGCCAGGCATCGTATTCCAGTGGGGCAAAAGTAGCCGGGTCAAATACCGCTACAAATATGCCTGGCGGGCGGGCGCCATCCCACCAGCCTGCCGGGATGGTATGGCTTTTATCTGTAGACAGCTGGGCGGCGTCCTTAGAGAGGAATCGGCGAGGTCCTACGGGCGTGTAGGTTTCCCGGGCCTCTATGCGGGTTCGCTGCTGCGCAAAAGCCCACTGAAAGGTAGGTGCACTATAGCTCAGGCCTCGTAGCTCGTTTTCCAGGAATTGGTGCCGGGCGCTCTGACCCCATCCCTCATGCGGCCCAGCGATATACTGAAAAGACTGCGTAGCCCATTCCTGCGGACCGCTGCCTTCTAATCGCACCCGCCAGTAATACACCACACTATCCCGCAGCCGATACGGAAGCTCCCAACGCCCAAATACCGTCGTACCCGCTACGCGCCCGCTCTGGCGAAGCATGGGAGAGTTGAAGCGGTAGCTCGTATCTATCTCAAAATAATAGCCCTGCGGTGAGAGAACATTCTGCGTATAGGTGGCCGCAATGAGAGCGATAGAGTCTTTATTGATTACGGCGAAAGGCCAGGGGTAGATGGGTAGCGGCCGGGCAGAGCGCACAAGGAACTCTATTTGGGTCTGGTTATTGTCTTCGCGCAGCTCGTCTAAGATTTCGTTGTAGGCATCTACGAATACTTCTATTTCGTTGATGCCTGCCCATTCCCCTTGAGGCGCGGGTAAAACTACCTCAAAGCTATCACTGCGTACGAAGGGTGGCCGGCGATACAGATACGTAAAGCGTTGCCCTGTCCCAGTGATGTGGTGGGTAACTTGTACCCAAAAGCTATCCGAGATAGTGGTGCCGAGGTTGCGATAGCGTATGCGCAAGCGAAAGAAGGTTTCTTCGGCTGCGGGCTGGGTCGGGAGCACTTGTAGGTCGGCGGCTGTGATAGCTAAGTCAGGACGGGTAGGTCCTGCCAAGCGTACACACGGGTCGCCCAAGAAGGGTTGGCCCGCCATGTGGTAGTACTCAAAAGCACCAGCCCCCTGCCCAAAAAGCCGCCTAAAAGCCTCTACCACTCCATCCCCTACTGGTAGGTGCAGCGAGTCGCGAAACCAGACCTCGTACATTTTGCGGGTTTGATTGCCTAGCGGTCCGATGAAGCCGCTGCCCGAAAGCGAGATATACCACAAACACCCTCGGCCCGGACTGAATAGGAAGCGTTCGCTATGAATCTGCGACAGCCCCCCAATCTCGTCAAAGTTTCCTTGATAGCAGCCATTGACGATAAGGAGGGGGTAACGGCCCCAGTTGTCGTAGTCTACGGGTTCATACAGGCTTACATCAAAAGTTTCTGCGCCTGAGTGCCCGAAAGTTTGCCAGACGACCACCCCACTATCTACGCGCTCTTTGATGGTCGGACTGCCCGGTGGAGCTTGCATGCCGCCCGTGCGCTTCTGGTAGTACAGGATTTGGCCTTGATAGGGGCTTCCTTCAAAGACTTGGCGGCATCCCTCCAGCTGCGAACCGATGAGCGCCTGCTCAATCGCGTCTTTCCCACCCCCTAAATGTAGACCCCACTTGAGCCAAGAGGGGTTTGCCATTGACTCATACGCACGCAGTTTGTCAATATAGGTATAGCCGTGGTCATCATTTTGAGCAGGCACTCGGCCTACAGGTACCGCCGGGATGAGAGTACCATCCCCATAAAAGTCTGATACATAGCCCCAGTCTGAAGCTGGTATACCAAACACAGGCACTTTGTGGTGAGGAGGTAGGGGAGCGTTATAGGCTATCCGATGCCGGCCCACGCCGTCGCCCCAAAGAAGTAGATATTTCGGCGGGGTGCTCCAGTGATCTAAGGCCCATCGCACGAGATTGCGTATAGCTAAGGGATGTTCCTTGCGCCCCCAACCAAACTCGTCATAGATAGCATCCGTGTAGGCAATAAACACACTGCGCGGGTTGGTAGGGTGCGATTCGCGGTAGGTCTTGTACGCCTGAGCAGAGGCGGAAAGGCTGCGGTGCGTGACTAACAAGATCTCTGCCCCTGAAGCACTGCTGTAATTTTCCAGTACGGCTGGCTCTATGAGGGGAGTTCCCACGCTTGCTCCTCGTATGACATACAGCGGGAAGGTATCTGCCACAGCCGGGATGGGGAGATACCAGCTTCCTCCA
>CALKJV010000086.1 GCA_937995505.1 uncultured Bacteroidia bacterium
CGCCCCACAGTGCCTCGATCCGCTTGCCGAAACGATACCACTAGCGCCGGTAGCAAAAATAGATTGGAAAAAAGCCCCACCGCTAAGGAAAGCCCCGTCAGGAGCCCAAGGGCTCGTGTGCTTCCGAAAGAGGAAAAGATAAAAATCCCGAATCCCATCAGGAGCACAAACGAAGTATACGCAATCAGTGCGCCTGTGTGATGGATGCTTACCACGGCTGCCCGCTCCGGGCGGGGGTGACGGCGGTAATACCACTGGTACGAGCTGAGAAAGTGAATAGCGCTATCTACCACAATCCCAAAAGCCATCTCATAGATGAGAGCGGTAGAGGGCTTTAGGGGCATGTTTACATAGCCCATGAAGCCTGCTACAAAAAAGAGCGGCAGCAGATTGACCCCCATGCTGATAAGCATGATGCGAAAAGAACCGTAGAGCAAAAACATCTGCACTGCTACTAGCAGGAAGGTGGCCACTAAGCTCCAGATGAGGTTATCCACCAGGTAGTCAATGGCTTTGAGGAAGATGAGGGTAGTGCCCGTGATGTGCACATGGGTAACTTCGGCACCGAAGGTGGCTTCAATGTCTTTTTGTACGCGTGCTAAAAGGTGGGGCATTTCGCGGGAGCCGATGTCTTTGACGAAGGCGGTGATGCGGGTGCGCTGGTAGGCGGAGTCGGTGAGGCTTGCGAGCAGTTGGAGTTTAGTGTTTTGGCGGCTCGCGCGCAGGAGGGTAGGGAGCTCTTCGGGCAAGGGCAGGCTGTAGGTTTGCGGATTACCGCCCCAGAGGGCTTGCCTACTGGCTTTTACGAGGTCGGCTAAGCTCAAGCTGCGTGACAGCTCGGGATAGCGCGCGAGGCTATCTTGCAGCGCAGCTAACGCCCGGAGAGTGCGCATGCGCCGTAGCCCCTGCGGCTGGTCTGTCTCAATCACTATCTCAAAGGGCATCGTGCCCCCGTAGTGCGCTTCAAAGAAGGCAAGGTCGCGCATGACTTGGGCTTCGGAGGGGAGGTCATCAGCCATGTAGGAAACCGCTTTGAGGCGCAGTACCCCTACTCCCCCGACCAGGAGCAAAAGCGCCGCCCCCCCATAAATCCAAGTCCGGCGCTTCTCTACAAGCTCCCCTACGCCATGCACCAGGCGTACGACCCACCGATTCGTAAGGTGGCGTAAGTGCCTTTCCTTGGGCTCCGGCAAAAGCATAAAAAACGACGGCAAGAGCAGCACCGTAAGCACGTACGTCGCTATGGTGCCCCAAAATGCCACTAACCCAAACTCTTGCAGCGGAACTACGTTCGTCAGCCAAAGGGTAAGGAAACCAAAGGCGGTATTGGCGTGTATCATGAAGGTTACCAGCCCCAGTTGGCGGAGCATTTCTTTGATGGCGGCGGTTTTATCGCCCTTGGCCACGTAGAGGCGGTGGTAGTCAGAGAGCATGTAGATGCTGGGGGGGATGCCCAAGATGATAATGACCGGAGGCAGTAAGGCCGTAAGCAAAGTAAGTTTGAAGCCGTACAGCCCAATAATCCCCACCGTCCACAGGGAGGCCAGGCCGAGCAGTACTACGGGAAAGACCGCCGCATACCATGAGCGGAAGTACAGAAGGAGCGCCAGGATAGTTAGCAGCAGGGAGCCGGCTGTGAATACCCATAACTCTTTTGGCAAAAGCTGGGCGGTATAATGGCGCAGGTAGGGTACGCCGGAGAAAAAGGCTTGGGTGCCGTGTAGGTCAGCCCAGCTGCGTACGGTGCTTTCTACCGAGTCAATGAGGCTGTGCTTTGCGCGGGAGTGGAGGGTGAGGGAATCAAGTTGGACGAAAATCAGGAGGCTTTTACCGGCAGTATCCCAGAGGAAGCCTTGATAGAGGGGGTTCTGCTGGCGCAGGGTGTGCCAGTCGGTAGCGCTTCGGGGGAGGGGGAGGGGACGGGTCGTAAAACGCCCTTCCGCCCAAATAAGCTGGGGGGCATTGCAGAGGCTCAGTACCTGCCGTATGCCGCTTAGCCGCTCTAAGTGCTGGGAAAGGGCCGCCAAACCCGCCCAGTAGGTGGAGTCGGCTCCTTCAGGCACAGTGAGTCCTATGAGCACTGCCGCCGCATCTTCCCCAAACTCCCGCTGAAAGCGCCGATACGCCTGATAGTCGGGGTCATCCTCTGGGATGACTTTGACGAAATCTTGGGTAATCTCTACCTTGCGAGCCTGCCAGAGCATGAAGGCGGACCCTAAGGCTACCAGCGTCAGCCACAGGTACCTTCCGCGCAGCAGGAGCCCTGGCCATTCTTTCATCGTTCAGGATGGAGCTCGGGTTTGAAGATAGCTTCACCCAGGAGGGTGCGGGCGCATTCTTGGATGCCCTCAGTGAGGGCGGGGTGGGGCTGGAGCAGGCTACAAAGGTCGCTTATCCGCCGAGAGAAGCGAATCATAGCCGCAACCATTCCGATAATGGTAGAGGCTTGAGGGCCGACCGCCCTGCACCCTAAGATATACGGGTCTGGCTCATCGGTCGTAATGAGTTTGAGGAAGCTACGATGCGTGCGCATAGCAATGCCCCGCGCCGTTAGGTCGTAGTTGTAGCGTACTACTCGGTAGGCGTAGCCTTGGGATTGGGCTTGCAGTTCATTGAGGCCTACGCCGGCGACCTCAGGCCGCAGAAACATAATCCACGACAAGTGGTCATACGACAAAGGGCGCTTTACCCGCCCAAACATGCGCTCCACCGCATATCGCGCCTCCTGCTCAGCTACATTGACGAAGCCGGCTTTTTGCGTGTCTATGTCGCCTGTTGCGTAGATGTGGGGTATATTGGTCTGGGTCTGCTCGGTCTGAACATGTCCTGAAGGGGTAAGGGCCAAGCCAATTCGTTCTAAGCCCAGCCCTTCGGTATTAGGCACGCGCCCAATGGCTACGAGTACATGGCTGGCCGTCTCGTGCCACACGCGACCGCTGCGATGCCTCACGGTGTAGCTGATCCGCTCCCCCTCTACTTGCACCCCCTCCAGTTGCGACTCCGTGAAAAACCGCACATTACACTCAGCTAAGTTTTGCATCACAGTGGCAGAGATATCCGGATCCTCGTAGGGTAAGATTCGTTCGGCTTTCTCCACCATCGTAACCCGTACATTGGGGAAGGTGGAGAAGATGGTAGCAAACTCGCAGCCGATTACGCCGGAGCCGATGATGAGCAGGTCGGGTGGGAATTCCTCCAGCTGGTCTATGTGGTCGCTGGTAAAAACTCGTTTGCCATCTATCGGTAGCCCCTCTAAGCTGCGGGGGCGGCTGCCCGTAGCCATCAGAAAGTACTCTGCCTGCACGCTATAAGGCTTGCCGTGGTGGGGGCGTACTTCTATCTCGTGCGGCGAGAGGAACTCTGCCTCTCCGTACACAAGCTCTAAGAGCCCCAGCTGCTGGTAGTGCCGCACCTGCCGTAGCATCTGTTCGTGGCGCTCTTGTACGGCTTGGGCTACGATACGCCGAAAGTCCGAAAAGGAAAAAGAAAACTTCTCCACGCGATAGCCGCGGTCGGTAAGGAAAAGCTTGTCAAAATCTTTGGCCAGCT
This sequence comes from uncultured Bacteroidia bacterium, assembly GCA_937995505.1. Classification (GTDB taxonomy): domain Bacteria; phylum Bacteroidota; class Bacteroidia; order SpSt-205; family SpSt-205; genus SpSt-205. Next base: position 3,550 of record CALKJV010000086.1, read on the forward strand.
CCCACCAGGTCTTAGAGGAGAGTGCGCCATTGAAGAGGGCTGCGCCGCCGAGGGCGTTTTTCTCAATCAGCAGGGTGCGTTTGCCAAAGTCCATCGCCCGCATGGCTCCGGCAAAGCCTGCTGCCCCACCGCCGATTATCACGAGGTCGTAGCCCACCCAGCGAAGGTAGCTACTTTTGGGCGTGGCAGCTATACGGCTGTACTGGGTAGTGGGCGAGCTCTCGGCTGAGCAGCATGTGACAGGTGTTTTGCGGGCGCTTCAGGAACTCTCTCCGCGCCCCCTACAGCTGCGGGGCATGGGCGGCCCCCAAATGGCCCAGCTCGGCGTAGAGCTGATAGCCGACTGGCGAAACTACGCCGTAGTGGGCTTTGTGGAAGTAGTGCGTCACCTCGGACGCTTCATAGCGCTGTATCGCCGGCTTAAGGCGGATATCGCAGCTTGGAAGCCCGACCGCCTCATCCTGGTAGATTACCCCGGACTTAATCTCCGCTTAGCCCGCTGGGCTGTGCGCCAAGGCAT
>CALKJV010000087.1 GCA_937995505.1 uncultured Bacteroidia bacterium
CTGCGAAGGCATACAGGGCTTCTCGCCCAGCCGCGCAAAGGGTAGCTTTGAGCGAACCCGGCTTGTAGTACAGCCCCGAGTGGATAACGCCGGAGTTTCGGCCACTCTGATGAAAGGCCGGCTGCGCTTCTTTTTCTAAGACGAGAAGGCGAGCTTCAGGCCAGACCTTGCGCAAGTGATGCGCTACCGCTGCTCCCACTACCCCCGCCCCTACTACGGCTACATCGTACCGCATCTTAGTGCGTTTTAGTCATGCGCTCAGGCACTACGAGGATAATGTCCCCCGGAGCAGGCTTAAGCGGGCGGTAGGCTTTCGGGTCCTCTGCCTCTTCTGTACTAATCACCAGCACTCGCAGCGACGGATTATACAGTCTCAGGTAAGCGGCTATTCCCTCGTGAAAGTCGCTATGATAGCGCCCATTGAGGTGAAAAAAGAGGGTCCCTGGCCGGTAAGCTTGCGCGATGAAGTGAGCCATCGTAGCATCTTTTAGCATTTGCGCGAGGCGAAAGGGCTCTGGGTTCATGCCGTGCCCACTGGCCATCTCGGTCAGGCGCTGGTACGAGGGCAGCGTATCCAGTCGAGCGAAAGGCAGCGGGGCTACGTACCGCCGCTGCTCTGGCCCTAAGGCATTAAGCGCTTTTATCCCCTCCCGGCTTACGGCCCGAGCTATCTGCCGAGGAGCATTGGTGGCATATACTGACAGCTTGTTTCGGCGGGCATACGCAAGCAGGGGCGCATAGTCTGTACGGAAGTTTGGCCAGAGGGATATCTCCTCTCCGAGCTTCTCTAGGGTGGGAATATCGCCCCGCATGTAGCGCAGTAGGGCTTCCTGCTGGTCGGCTTCTAGCATTTCCATACCCAGTAGCAGGTTATCTCCCTTTACCCGGTGCAGGTCCATGAAAAGCTCCAGCTGCAGCCAGTGGGCAATGGGATTATTGTGCAGCTCGCCGAAAAGCACTACATCAGCTTTTTGGAGCTGAGCAAGTACAGCAGCGTAAGAGAGAGGCTTGCCCTTGGCGCTATACCAGAGGTAAGCCGGCTTGTCCTGCGCCCAGAGAAGGAAGAGCCCGGCAGCCAGGTAGCGCATACTGCGAAGGTACGAGAGAAGCCGTACCTTTGAAGCTATGGGCCGATGGCTTTGGGTCTTAGTGGGGCTTGCCTGCGCCCAACGGATCGTGAGCCGCACCCAAATTGAGGTGCAAGGCTATTCGGTAGAAAAGGTAGGCTTACCCCAGAGCCCAGCCCCCGCCGGTAAGGGGCGCTTCGCTTTCATTGAGTACTGGGCGCAAGGCAAACCCAAGCCCGGCTACTACCTAGAATGCTTGAACTTAGACTACTACACCCAATGGTCGCAGCCCATAGAGCTACCTGAGCTGGGGCAAGGGAAGCCCATTCGCCTTATTGGGCTCAAGGATGCGCTTGTGGTACTCTCCTATGACGCTGACCCTCTTACCAAAGGCGCCGTCCAAGAGGTAGCCCGCTGGTACGATCTCAAGGGCCAGCCCCTCTACCCTAAGTGGACTCCCCTTTCGGCATACGACCGCCCAGCCCCTACCGCCCAAAGCCGAGTCGCCCTAAGCCCCGATAGCACGTACCTTTTGTGGCATGCCTTTACGACGGATAAGAAAGGCGCTGTAGAGCGCGCCTGGTACGCCCTTTATAGCAGTAGCGGTCGTAAGCTCGCCAGCCAAACCGATTGGAATGCCAGTGGGCCGATCCTCGCCGCCCAGCCAGACAACCGCATGAACTTTTGGAGCTTGGAAGCGCCTCCTGGCAGCCCTAAACGCCTGGTCTATTACGACACCAAAGCCCGCACCGCCCGAAGCTGGGAGCTAAATAGGGATAGTGTGCTGTATGCGCCTTGGCTGTTAGTTACCCCCAAAGCCATCTATGTAGGTGGGCTCGTGCCAGATGCCAAAAACCTCCCCCACGAAGAAGGCCAAGTGGGAGCCTGGCTTGTAGGGCGGCTTCCCCTGCCGCTGAGCGACACAAGCCGCATTTATTGGGGCCGAGCCTCCCTCCCCGCTGAGTGGGGAAGCTTCTATAAAGAGCCTACCAGCTTCACCTGCGCTTGGGCAGGCCTGCACACCGATACGGCTTTGTATGCTGTATGGGAAGACCGCCGCATGCGGAGCGGCACTCACTTGGCTTATGACCTGTGGACTGCTCGCTGGAGCCTTAACGATACTGCCCCTGCACTCCTCTGGAGCTACCGCATAGAGAAGCGCCAAAAAGAACCTTCCCCTGAAGCCGTCTCTTTCCTCAGAGGCCTAAACGAAACCTTCCTCGTGCTCACCCTTCTTACGGAGCGTACGGGGAAAGGGGCCCTGCGCGCCTATCTCCTCAACCACGAGACGGGCGAAGCAGTCACCAAAGACCTCGCCGAAAACACCGCTGGCGACCTACTTATATTGCCAGGCAGAGCGGCGTACTTAGGGCCCAGGGAAGTGGTCTGCTTAGCCTTTGCCCGACCCGGTAAAAACGGCTACCAAATCTATCACCTGCGCTTCTGATGCCCTTAGACCAAGAGCGCGATAAACCCTTTTGGGCGCACTTAGAGGACCTGCGCGGCCATCTATGGCGGAGTGTAATCGTGATTATGGTACTCTCGGCGGTGGCTTTCTGGCAAATAGACTGGATTGTGCGAGAGGTGCTTTTAGCGCCGCTTCGCTCAGACTTCCCCACCCTCCGCTGGCTGTGTAAAGGGGCTCCCGACTGCATGCCTGCTGTGCGCCTCCAAGCTACCCATCCCACCGAGCAGTTCATCAAGGCCATGGTGCTGGCCCTAGCGACAGGATTTGTGGTAGGCTTCCCGTATGTGATATGGGAGCTGTGGCGCTTCGTGCGACCAGGCCTGTACCGCCACGAAAGGCAAGCCCTGAAAGGAATCGTTGGGTATATCTCAGCGCTGTTTCTCGTGGGAGTAGCGTTTGGGTACTTCGTGCTGGTACCGCTAATGATGCGATTTTTTATGGGGTTTCAGCTCACGCCGCAAGTGGAAAACATTTGGCGGATTGGCGAGGTGATTGGACTGGTGGTGCAGACGACTTTGGCGGTGGGGTTAGTTTTTCAACTGCCAGTACTTTTATGGGGGCTCAGCCAGGCAGGGCTCGTGAACGCACGAGGCCTGCGTAAAGGCCGCCGGTACGCAGTAGCGGGAGCGGTAATTCTGGGGGGGATTTTGACGCCCTCGCCAGATGTGCTCAGTCAAATCCTCCTCGCACTGCCCCTGTGGGGACTGTACGAAGTGAGCATCCTCGTGGTGGCACTGTCTGAGCGGCGGCGCCGCCGCTGGAGCGTAGGCCTCCACTAAGGCAGCGAAGTCCGTAAGCAAGGGAGGCTCGGTAAACTCAAGCGCTATAAGCTGCAAGCAACTCCCTCTTATCAGAGGCTATTTGGATGTATCTCCCTTTCCCTCAACCTCCTCCTTTGGCAGTGCCCAAATATGACCCATATCCTCTCGAGGCTTTGTATACCATTTTTCGCCAGCTACTCCGTAATCGTGCGCTTGAAGGAGGGGATATAACTGGGCAAAAGTCCCATGCACTTCAATCCACAAGTGGGGTCGGTAGCGCTTCAGAGTTTAGGTAGCCCCTCTCAGCGCCTGTACTTCT
>CALKJV010000088.1 GCA_937995505.1 uncultured Bacteroidia bacterium
GTCCTAGACGATCTCATCGTGTATTGGCTAGAACCTGAGCTTTTCCTCCTCGTGGTGAATGCCGCCAATACCGCCAAAGACTGGGAGTGGTTTCAGGCACACTTGCCAAAAAGTGGGGTGGTGATGGAGGATATCACCGAGGAGACTGTCCTTTTAGCGCTCTCCGGCCCAGAGAGTACGGCTATTCTGCGAGAGCTTTTGGAGGAAGGTAGCTCCGTGGAGGATCTGCCCTACTACGCTTGCCGAAAACTTACGGTGGCGGGCATATCCAATGTACTGGTAGCCACGACAGGCTATACGGGCGAATGGACCTACGAGCTATTTGTACGAGCGGAGGGGGGAGCTCATTTGTGGGATGTAATTGTAGATCGTGGGGTAGTGCCGGCTGGGCTCGCCGCCCGAAATACCCTTCGCTTGGAGATGGGGTATCTCTTATGCGGCGTGGATATGGATGAAACCACCTCTCCCTTAGAAGCCAGTGCTGGCTGGGCAGTGCGCTTAGAGAAGGGCGATTTTATCGGAAAAGCGGCCTTAGAACGCCAAAAAGCGCAGGGCCTGCCTCGTAAGCTCGTGGGCCTTATGAGCGACTCGGTCCGCTCCCTCCCTCGCAACGGCATGCCCCTCCTGGATGCCCAAGGTCAGCCTATCGGCCGCATTACCTCTGGCTCTATTAGCCCGACCTTACAACGGGGCATCGCCTTGGGGTATGTACCGCCTACCTACAAGCCTGGAGATACAGTGTACTTTTCGCTGCGGGGGCAGCTTGTTCCTCTTCTTATCACAAAACCGCCCTTTGTATCTGAGACTTCCCTCACTCGCCGCCAAAAAGCCGCTCAATCATGAGGTTACGGCCGCTTGTGCGTGTGTGCCTCTCCACGGCGCTCCTTCCTACCTTCAAGGTAGAAGAGTACGTCGTAGTGATAATTGATATTCTGCGGGCTACGACGAGCTTTGCCGTGGTGCTGGACCGGGGGGCCACGGAGATTCGGCCGGTGCCTTCGCTGCGGGCCTGTCGAGCCCTCAAGCGCCAAGGCTACCTCACCGCCGCCGAACGCGGCGCCCAAAAAGTACTCGGTTACGATTTCGGAAATTCCCCTTTTGACTTTCTGAACGCAGACCTGCGCGGGAAAAAAGTCGCCTTCACCACCACCAACGGTACCCGAGCCCTCTGGAACGCCCGAAAAGCTAAGCAGATCGTCGCAGGCGCATTTGTAAATATGTCTGTCCTTCTGAATTGGCTGCGCCAGCAAGAGGATCCCGTCCTCCTCGTTTGCTCCGGCTGGAAAGACCACGTAAACTTAGAAGATACCCTCTTTGCAGGGGCAGTAGCTACTGAGCTGGAAGGAGACTTCCGTGTGAATGACGATGCGACCCTCATCGCTATGAGCTTATACCAGATGGCCGACCACCGAAAGAAGTACTACTTGGAGCACTCTGCCCACTTTGAGCGTCTGGTAGAGCTGGGCATGCAGCGCGATGTGAAGTACAGCTTGCGGCGAGACCTACATCCTGTGCTGCCGTATTATCGGGATGGGGCTTTGGTGAACCTCCTCTCGGTGCAAGTATAGAAGCTGGAGCGCATTCAGAGGCTATGGCTAAGCCACGCCGTGTCTATCTGCGCCCTGGCAAAGCCGAGAAGCTTCGGCAACAACGCCATCCTTGGCTTTTTTCTGGGGCTTTTCTACCAGAGAGCCTGGCTGAGCCCGGCGAAACCGTATGCATATGCGATGAACACGGCAACCCCATTGCGTACGGGCAGTGGGATCCTACAAGTCCGATTCGGTGTCGGGTTTTCGCCTGGTTGAGCGAAAAGCTCCAACCCACCTCGCGTTTCTGGTATGAGCGATTTGCTCAGGCGCTTGCCTACCGAAAGAGCCTTCCCGACCTTACCCAGACCAATGCCTTTCGCCTCCTCAATAGCGAAGCCGATCAGACCCCCGGCATTATCGTAGATGTGTATGACTCTGTGGCTGTGGTACAGCTGCGTACGCCTGGCGCCGAACGGCTCCGCCCCACCTTAGTGCGGTTCCTTCAGGAAAACCTCCCCCTATCTGGCATCTACCTGCGCCGAGAAAGCCTGGCCGACTCGGCTTGGATCGCTGGCGAACCCACCCCAATGGTGCAAATCCAAGAAAACGGCTTGCGATTCTGGGTATCCATTGAGACCGGCCAAAAAACAGGCTTCTTCTTAGACCAGCGCCATAATCGCCAGCTTCTTCGTATGTACAGCACAGGCCGACGCGTAGCCAACTTCTTTGCTTATACAGGGGGGTTCAGTGTGTACGCTGCAGCTGGGGGAGCCGAGAGAATACTTTCAGTGGAGATCTCTCCTGAGCCCGCTGCGCTGATTGAGAAAAATCTCGCTCTCAATGGCCTTTCTTCTGTGCCGCATGAGGTTTGGGTAGCGGATGCCTTTGATGCGCTTCAGCGGCTAGAACCCGGCAAGTGGGATGTCATCGTGTTAGATCCGCCAGCTTTTACCCATCACCAAGATACCCTGCCCCAAGCGCTGCGCGGCTACCGCGAAATCAATCGCCGAGCGCTGCGCCTACTTCCGCCAGGTGGACTGCTCCTTACCTTCTCCTGCTCTGCGCATGCGACGCCACAGCTCTTTCGTGATACGCTCTATCAAGCCGCTACCGAAGCCGACCGCAGTATGCAGATCCTGCACTTTTTCCACGCACCGCCTGACCACCCGATTGACCTCTACCATCCCCAGGGGGAATATCTCAAAGGATTTCTCTTGCGGGTCTTGTGAGGAAACGCGCCAAGGGCCTTACTCGGGCTGCACTTCCTCAGAGGGCGCCTTAGGATAGCCTACGCGATAGCGTTGGCTCCATTGCCATAAGTATTTGGCAAGAATATCAAACTCTACATTGAAGGTCTCGCCGACTTTTCGGTGGGCGAAGGTCGTATGGCGATACGTCCAAGGAATGATAGCTACCCGAAAAGCCCCTTTTTCCACAGAAGCTACCGTCAAGCTCACTCCATCTAACGCGATAGACCCCTTTTCTACCACGAGATGGGCCCAAGCCTCTGGCAGCTCAAAGGTAAAATAGAAACTTTCGCCCCCTACCCGCTCCATAGCTAAAAGGGTAACCGTCGTATCTACATGCCCATACACCAAGTGCCCTTCTAAGCGTGCGGTAGCCAGTAGGCTGCGCTCTAAGTTGATGGAGTCGTGGAGTTCTAAGCGACCGAGGTTGGTGCGTTGGAGGGTCTCATGAACCGCTTCTACGCAGTAAAAGCGATGCCGAATGGCGATTACAGAGAGACAAGCGCCGTTATGGGCGATGCTTGCCCCGAGAGAGAGCGATTCTACAAAGGGGGCTTCAATCCAAAACCGCTTCCCCTGGGGCGTGGTCTCAATGGCTCGGACGCTGCCGACGGCTTCTATGATGCCTGAAAACATATCTCTCAGCGCAAAAGAGTGATAGGCCCAGCTTTCTGAAATCGTCTGGGCTGGCGGGTATCTAATTCGGCTTCTATGTAGTAGAAGTAGGTGCCTTCTGGGGCAGGTTGGCCGCGATAAGTGCCATCCCACAAGCGATCTAGGTCAGTGCTAGTGGCTATGAGCCCGCCCCAGCGGTCGTAAATCCAGCACTGGATCCTCCGAATGTTTCGGTAGATGAAGGGACGAAAGACATCGTTTATGCCATCGCCATTTGGCGTGAAGGTATTAGGCAGCATGAGAATAGGGCAGTTATCAAAGCAGATGGGAGGGCCCACGGCGCTTTCATTTCCGCTGGTATCCCGAGCTGAGACAGCGAGGCAGAAAAGGTGGGTACCAGGATTTTGCCAAGTGAAGGTACGAGTGGGCTCCCGCACATACGCTAAAAGGGTGAAGGGTCCTTCTGGCTCGCGAGAAAGGTAAATTCCGTAGCTGCCCACATCCCCTCCGCAGCTGCTATCAGGGCGCTGCCAACGCAAGATTACGCGGTAGGCTTCGCAGTCTTCTTCCAGGGTGAAGGTGGTAGGATCGGGCGGGCAGGGGGGGATAGTGTCGCGGGGCGCATCACAAGCGATATTGGAGGCATTCCAGAGCGGGTCTCGCAGGCCTGCTACTCCGTAAGAGCCGCGACTGAGCACATAGTAGCAGTAGAGCTGGTCGTTTTGCAGCCCTTGGTCCAGGTAAGTGAAAGTTTGTCGACCAGTAGCAGATGTAGCCAAAAATCCCACTTGCACAAAAGGCCCTGTCGGCTGATTCGGGCCGGAGCGGTAGATGAAGAAGGTATCATTGATCCAGGGCACATTTTGTTCCCATTGCAGGAGCATGGCCCTGTCGCGTGGAGCTAGCGTGAGGAAGATACTGGTAGCGGTATTGCTGGAGGCTATCTCGCGTCCTGTGCCATCCAGTAAGCGTACCCGATAGCGATAAGGTTGGGTGCTGGTAGAAAGCCCCCCTGCATCTAAGTATTCTGTAGCGGTGAGGCCAGTGGCAATCACTTGGAAGCCTACGCCGGCCATTCCCGCCGCCCGCTCTAAGGTGTAGGTGTAAGGTGGCGGAAAGAACACAGAGTCCAGCACAAGTGGGTTATTCCAGGAGACCCAGATAATCCCGTTAGCGGGGTCGGTCGTATGCACGCTGTCTTGGGTCATTAGGGGGAAGTTTATGGGCAGATCAATGCATACTTCCTCGGTGGGGCAGCTGAGTACGCCCCGATAGGAGGCTCGTATTCGGTAGCAGTAGCGCGGGCTAAATTCCAAATCTCTATCCGTGAAGGTCGTATCGCTTCCGGGCACCTGGGCCACTAAGGTATAGCCTGTAAGGGGGCTACGACAGCAGGGAGTATCTGCATACGCCTGAGGGGCGGGCGAACGGTAAATCAGGTAAGCTTCCGGCGGGCAGCTGGGAGGGCTCCAAGTTAAGGTGACTTGGCGGGGGCCAGGAGTCAAAGTCAAGTTTCCAGGCGGCGGCCCCACTACATAGATCTTGGTAATGGCATTGGCTGCGAGAGGCGGGCGATTGGTGAGGTTGTCGTGGGCATACCAGTCTACCTGATAAAAGCCCGGGCGAATATGCGCGCACACCGTCTGCCAGCTGAAAAGCGCCTGCGTGCGAGGCGGATTGAATCCTATGAGCGGGAAGCTGCTAGGGGTAATAGTAGCTGGACTCGGCTGCGCTTGAAAAGGCCCATTGAACCCTTGCCCTCCGTTATTGAGGTAAAAATACACACTGTCGGTATTGTCAGGGTCGTAGGCGATAGCGGGGAAAGAAAGCAGCTGCCCGGCTGTTATGCAGGTTTCGGCCGGCACCTGAATTACCGGCGGCCGATTTTGGCAGGGAGCCACAAAAATAGCCATATCCCGAACTACATACCCAATCAAGCGGCCGTTGCGATACTCCTCTATCAGGATAGAGATGTTATAGACGCCGACTTGCTGCGGGGTATTCCAAGTGATAAGCCCTGTCTGTCGGTCAATTGTGAAGATCCCCCCAAAGGCATCGGGGTAGCGGTAGTTACCGACAGGGATAGGGTTTTGCATGGTGCCGGGGTCGTATTGGCGGCAGGGGATGAGGCTATATACCAACGAATCTCCATCCGGGTCGTAAGCCCCGGGATTATGTGTCCAGAGGCGGTTTGTGCAGGCATCATCAATTGGGTCATTCAGCAGGACGGGCGAGCGGTTTGTGCCGATGAAGGGGTTATTATTGAGAAGAGTCTCTATGTAGAAGGCGGTGGCGCCAGAATTGCTCATGTTGCGTACATTTTCTACTCGGGCAAAGTCGCTATAGCGCAGTTCGTATTGGCCTGGGCCGGGGAGGGTAATATCTATCGTGTACAGGTTCTTTTTGACGCGAGGTCGTAAGTTCACGCCCAAGCGGGCCGGTGATTGACAGCCACCGCCACCAGGTCCGTTGGCTCGGGGGATATCGGTATAGGTTTGGACGAGATTTTTTGTGCCACCGATTACGCTCCACACCTCTAAGTCTGCAAAGCACCGATCTACCCCTGCCGCTGCCGAGTCAGTGTAGGTAGTGATAGTGACTCGGTATCGGTTGGGACCGAGATAATCATAGGTGATCTGGCCGGCAAGGTTATGCGAGGCCCAGAGGAGCTCGAGGATCCCTATCCCAGTCCATAAGAGGAGGCGCATTAGGGTTTGGCAAAATAAACAATTTTTGTGCTGTGTTAGGACGGCAGCTTACCGCAGCGGCTCAAAGGGTAGTGGTGGGGCAGTCGGAAACCCTTGAGCTGCTCTGGGCCGCCTTGATGGCAGGCGGACATGTGCTTTTAGAAGGCGTACCTGGCGTAGCCAAGACCCTCATGGCCAGTACTTTGGCTCGCCTATCAGGGTTAGAGTTCGCTCGAGTGCAATTTACCCCAGATATGCTCCCTTCTGACCTGATTGGGGGGGTAGTGTATGAGGGGCCTGGGCGTTTCTCAGAGAAAAAAGGCCCCATCTTCACTCAGGTCCTCCTGGCCGACGAAATCAACCGAGCCCCTGCCAAGGTCCAAAGCGCCCTACTCGAGGCCATGCAAGAAGGGCAAGTAACCCTTGGTGAAAAGACTTTCAGCTTACCCAGGCCCTTCTGGGTATTAGCTACCCAAAACCCCATAGAACAAGAAGGCACGTATGCGCTACCCGAGGCACAAATAGACCGGTTTCTTTTTCGGATAGAGGTCTCCTATCCCACTGAGAACGAAGAGCTAAGCATTGTGCAGCAGTGGGCTCGCAAGCTGTATCCTGATCCGCCCACCCCGCTCCTTTCCGCTGCAAAAGTCTTAGAGTACCAGGAAGCGGTGAGCCGCGTGAAGGTTCAAGAACGGTTAGAGCGGTACATGGTTGCGCTGGTGCGGGCTACTCGGGATCCCGGTGCTTTTGGGCTCAAATCCTGGGTAGGCAAAGTGGCCTATGGGGCTTCGCCGCGGGGGGGGTTAGCCCTACATCGAGCCAGTCGAGCTCGGGCCTTTCTGCAAGATCGCGACTCTGTCGAGCCGGAAGACATCAAGGCCGTCGCACTCGCCACCTTGCGTCATCGTATCATCTTATCCTATGTGGCTGCGGCCGAGGGCCTGCGTACTGATGACCTAATTAACGAACTTTTACGCCAAATCCCCTACTGATGCGCCGAAGCCCCCCAGATTGGTTGCTTTACATTCTCCTGCTTCTCCTGATGGGTATTGGCCTCCTCAACCTCACCTCTATTGAGAGCTTTCCGCCCCTTTCCTGGAAAAGCTACTGGACGAAGCAGCTTCTCGCTGCTTCTATAGCTCTGCTTGCCACAGCCGTTGCCACCTTGATAGAAGGACGCACCTGGCACTACTTCAGCTATGTGATTTATGCTTTTTGGATGGGGATGATGTTTCTGACGGCCATTTTCGCTCGCGAAATCAACGGGGCTCGGGCTTGGCTAGACATAGGCCCCCTGCGCTTACAATCTTCCGAGTTTATGAAGGTTGCTACCGCTTTGGCGGTCAGTAACTTTCTCACCCGCTATAGCTTCCGTTGGGAGCGGCTTTGGGATAGAGTGGGGCTAGCCCTGCTCATCGGGCTGCCCGTGGGCCTTACGCTGCTCCAGCGGGATACAGGTACGGCTCTCACGTATGCTGCCCTTCTGGTGCCCTTGTATCGGTGGGGGCTTTCAGGATGGGTGGTGGGGCTTCCGCTAATTTTCGGGGGATTAGCTTTTGCCACCCTGCTTTTCTCTTGGGTACATGTAGGGCTCGTCGTGAGTGGGATAATTCTACTTAGCTATCTGCTTATTAGGCGGGGCCTTTGGCTTCATGTGGGGATTTTGGCGGGCATATGGAGCTGGCTGGCCATCTCAGGGCTCCTATACGAGAAAGTCTTAGCGCCCCACCAGCGCCAGCGCATTGAAGCACTTTTTGACCCCTACAAAGATCCGCTGGGTAGTGGATGGAATACCATTCAAGCTCGCATCGCAATCGTGGCTGGTGGGGTTACAGGTAGAGGTCTCGGTAAAGGCCTCCAAAGTAAACTGGATTTCATCCCTCAGCGGCATACGGACTTTGCGCTGTGCAGCATCGCCGAGGAATGGGGCTGGATAGGTACGACCTTGCTTTTAGCTCTTTTTGTATTTTTCCTTTGGCGGATTGGCTGGGTCTCAGAAAAGACAGGTTCGCCGGCAGCGCTGCTTTTTGGGTATGGCCTCGCCGGTTTCCTGTGGATCCACTTCCTCATCAATACAGCGATGGTGCTCGGAATTTTCCCTGTGATAGGCATTCCGCTGCCCTTTATCAGCTATGGGGGCTCCTCGTGGGCATCTATGGCCTGGGGCATCGGTATGCTCCAGAGCTTCTACCGCGAACGCAGTCTGAGGCTA
>CALKJV010000089.1 GCA_937995505.1 uncultured Bacteroidia bacterium
AAACCACCAGTCCCCAAAATCCCACCACTACGGAGGGTAGCCCGGCTAAAAGCTCCCATAGCACCTTCAGAGGGTAGTACAGCTGACGAGGCAAAATCTCCGCCGCATAAATCGCCATAGCAATGCCCAAGGGCACCACTAGGGCCAAACCGATCAAGCTTACCCATAGGCTACCCACTACCAGAGGCCATACACTTACAGAGGGGATAGGTTCGTAGGTGGGAGACCAGTGGAGAGAAAGGAAAAGCTCGCGCCAGGGTCGCCAAGGAATCTCAATAAGGCGCACATGCGACGGCAGTAAAGTAGGCGGCAGCGCTAGAAAGACTCCGGGAAACTTCGCTAAGGAGTCTATGGCTGCGCGTATCTCGGCGGGAGTAGCCGTAGGAGCGATATACCGCTCCATGTTGGCGAGGTGGACAGCCACGACAGGGGCGTTGAGCCCCCGTATTTCACTCCAGGTAGTTTTGCCTTGCAAGAGCGCGCGGGCAGTCTGAGTGTCTAAACTCTGTATAGGATTATCGGGGTGCACTGCGAAGCGTAACTCCGCATACGGGGAGCGCCACAGGGCCGGTAACCCCTCCCGAAAGAGAAATACCGTAATCCCTATCAGCACCAAAAAAGTCGTACCCGCTGCGGCTTGGAATGCGCGTTTGGTCCATCGATCGCTCATGGTACGTACCCCACTTGGGTGACGACGGCCCTCCCTTCAGGACTGTGGATGAACTCCAAGAGAGGCTGTACCCGCTCTCGCCGTCGGGTGTCATAGTAATAATACAGCGGCCTCGCAATCGGATAACGCGTCAGCTCTTCTCGCGATTGAGCAGGGTAGTAGTAAGTCGTATCAGGGTCTTGAGCGACAGCGAGGACCTTCACGGTGGGGAGCACGTAAGCGATGCCCACATATCCGATGGCGCCTGGAGTCTGCGAAATAGCTTGTACCAGCATGCCTGTAGCGGGAATAAAGCGGACATTGGAAGAGAAGTCTTTGCCGCGCAAAACATGTTCGCGAAAAAACTCAAATGTGCCCGAGCTAGATTCGCGGGAGTAGGGTAAAATAGCTAAGTCTGGCCCGCCCAGCTCTTTCCAATTTCGGATTTTGCCGGCAAAAATATCGGCAATTTGGCTGCGGGTTAGGCGGGCAGTAGGATTAGAGGGGTGCACGGCAATAGCTAGTACATCCCAGCCCACGGTATCTTCCACAAAGGTGACGCTTTTCTCCTGCAGACGGAGCCGCTCTGAGAGCTTGAGAGGGCGTGAAGACATAGCGATGTCGGTATCGCCATGGAGAAGGGCAGCTATGCCAGTGCCGCTTCCGCCGCCGGTTACGCTTACGAGGGTAGTAGACTGGTGGCTCAGAAAAGCTTCTGCGAACGCCTGGCTTAGGGGGAGCACCGTATCGCTGCCTTTGACAACAATGATATCGCGCCGAGTGCAGCTTATGAGGAAGAGGAGCCCCATAGAAAGCCAGCGCATGGGCACGAAAAAGCGGCTTTGGCGTAAACTATTTGTTTAGAGATAGCTCACTAGCTCTACTAGGGTGCCGCCTGTGGAGCGAGGGTGGAAAAATAGGGCTTTTTTTCCCAAGGCAGCCGCCTGAGGGGCCGAGCTTAGGGGCTCAAACCCAGCCGCTTGTAGCCGTTCTGCTTCAGATTCTAACTGCTCGGTGTAAAAAGCGATGTGGTGGAGGCCTGGCCCGCGTTTCTCTAAAAAGCGAGCGACAGGGCTATCCGTACCCATCGGTTCTATGAGTTCCACTTTGGTAGGCCCTACTTGGAAAAAGTACACGCGCACGCCTTGGCTGGGGACCTCTTCGGTGTGGAAGGGCTTAGAGCCCAGGAGCTGTTCCCAGAGGGTTACGGCTTCGGCGTTGGGGATGGCGATGGCGACATGGTCTACGGCTTCCATACCATCAAAGGTAAAGGCACACTGAAAAATAGGCGCACCCCTAAGAGGGGGCCTATGATGGGCTAGAGGTTTTTGGGGTAGGCTTTCTGTAGCGGCCAGTTTGCGATTTGGGAGAAGGAGATATCAGGATTCGGGATATGTGGGCATTTTGCTCTATGGGCAGCCTTTTGGGGTAGGTAAACGGCACTTTTGCAAATAGTACGAGTTCCCTCCTTTGCCCGTAGGCCTTCGCTGTAAGGCCCTACCTTTGTGCTGTGCATACTCGCAGTGCTCCAGGGCTGCTTTTTGAGGTAAGCTGGGAGGTGGCCAATAAGGTAGGCGGCATTCATACTGTCTTGACAGGAAAGGCCCCTCTCCTCTTAGAGCAGTGGGGGGCTACCTACTTGGCGGTGGGCCCTTACCTCGCCCAGAGTAACCGAGAGTGGGCCGAGGACTCCACCCTTTTTGCAGATTGGCGAGCTTACTTTTTCCGAGAAAAAGGCTATGCCGTGCATGTAGGCCACTGGTCTGTACGCGGACACCGCATCCCTACCTTGCTCATAGATTTTTACCCCCTGCTCTCGCAGCGCAATGAGATCTTTGCCACCCTCTGGGAGCGATACCGTGTAGACTCGCTCGCAGGGGGATGGGATTATATTGAGCCGGCGATTTTCGGCTATAGTGCCGGAGAATTGGTGGAAAGCTTTTGTCGCTTTTACTACGAGGAGACCCCGGCAATAGCGCACTTTCACGAGTGGCTCACCGGAGCTGGGGTTTTGTACCTTCACATGCATGCGCCGAAGATAGCGACGGTTTTCACTACGCATGCTACGGTGATAGGTCGGGCTGCAGAAGGCCAGTTGGTAGAGGAGCCGTTAGAGTGGGCCCGAGCTCGCCAGATCGTGAGCAAACATACCTTAGAGCGAGCGGCTTGGCAAGCGGCCGACGCTACTACTACGGTGAGCGAGACCATCAGCGCAGAAGCGGCACATTATCTCGGGCACGCTGCAGATGTTTTGACTCCCAATGGTTGGGATCCGCCTACTGACCTACCCGTAGAGGTCGCTAAGAAATGGTTGCGACAGCTGCACGTGCAATGGGGAGGGACGGAAGCGCCTTTTTGGCTTATACACGCTGGGCGGCCCGAGCTCGTCAATAAAGGTACCCTTCCCCTCATAGAGGCGCTGCGCCGCTATCGCGAAGCCCCCGTCGCTGGGCAGCGGCTTCAGGTGATTTTTGCTGTGCCTGGGGATGCAGACGGGCCCGCTGCGCTGAGCGACTCTCCCCTCTGGGTAAGCCACCGCCTGCGGAAGCCCCACCAAGACCCCCTCTTCACCGAACTGCGAAGGCTAGACTTGCGCCCCGACGATTCTTTACGCATTGCCTATTTGCCTGTCTATTTAGAGGGGCAGGACGGCCTGGTAAATGTGCCCTATTATGCGCTTTTAGCGGCGATGGATGCCTCGGCTTTTCCCTCGCGGTATGAGCCGTGGGGCTATACGCCGCAGGAGAGTTTGGGGCTAGGGGTACCGACCCTTTCCAGCCGGCAGGCGGGCTTCGGACAGTGGATGGCCGCCCAAGATCGCCCGCTCTCCGAAGCCCTCGGTCTGATTGACTACCACCAGCCCGATCCTGCGGGGCAAATCTTGCGCTGGATGTATCGCCATCTGGGCCGCAGCGAGGCTGAACGCGAGCAGCTACGAGCCGAAGCCCTCGCGCTCGCTAACCCTACCTGCTGGTATCACTTTCTTGCGTCTTACCAGCGAGCGTATGAGGTGGCCCACACGAAAGTCCAAGCCCGCCTCTGGTACCGCTTACCAGGGCGGCAGCCGACCGCGGAAGAACCCTTTCGCTGGCATCGGGCCTTCTTTTTGCCAGCCCTCCCCGAAACCCTCCGACCGCTCCGCAGCCTTGCTTACAATCTCTGGTGGAGTTGGAACCCAGACGCCCAAGCCCTATTCGCTGCCATAAACCCCCAGGCATGGGAAAAGCACGAAAATCCCGTTCGCCTCCTCAATCGGCTCTCCTCTCAGCAAGCCCGTGCTCTCTCTACCGATGAAGATTTTTTGCGGCAGCTGCGGCAAGTCCTCCAGCGCTTCCAGAGCTATATGGGACAGTCCATGCGCTCCGATGTGCCGCGGGTGGCGTACTTGTGTATGGAGTACGGCTTGAGCCGATGTTTGCCTTTCTACTCGGGGGGATTAGGGGTGCTTGCGGGCGACTTCCTCAAAGAAGCCAGCGACCAACGCTATCCCCTCATTGGCATTGGGCTTCTGTACCGAAAAGGGTATTTCACGCAGCGTATCACCCCCGAAGGAGAGCAGATAGCCGAAACCCCTGCGCTGCGCTTCACCGACCTGCCGCTTGAGCCTGTTCGACAAAGCGATGGCCGATGGCTGCGCCTTCAGCTGCCGATCGCAGATCAGGTCCTCTATCTCAAAGTGTGGCGGGTGCATGTAGGCCGGGTTCCTCTGTATCTCCTGGACTCTGATGTCTCGGAGAACCCCCCCGCTCTGCGGGACATCACAGCCCAACTCTATGCAGGCGATGCCGAGACTCGCCTCCAGCAAGAGATCGTACTAGGATTCGGGGCCCAACGGCTCGTAGAGGCGTTAGCTCTACCCATACACCTCTTTCACTACAACGAGGGGCATCCGGCCCTTCACACCCTCGCTTACCTGGCAGCTCTCCGAAAGGCGGGCCATTCCTTAGAAGAGGCGAAAGAGGAGGTGCGCCTCCATACGCTCTTTACCACCCATACTCCGGTACCGGCAGGACACGACGCCTTTGAGCCCGAGCTCGTACGAAAGTACTTAGGAGCCTTCATTGCGCAGCAGCTGCAAGTCTCTTGGGAAACTGTTCTGAGCTGGGCCCTCATGCCCGGCGAGGCCGAGCGATTCTCCCTTACAGCCTTAGCCTTGCGCCTGTGCGGCACGACAAATGCCGTAAGTCAGCTGCATGCCCGAGTTTCCCAGCGCATGTTTGCTAGCTTTTATCCTGCGTATCTGCCCCAGGAAGTTCCGATACGAGGGGTCACCAATGGCGTGCACGCCCCTACCTGGCAAGCCCCCGAGTGGAGCCGCACCAAACGCAACTGGGAAACCCACCAGACCCTCAAAAAGCAGCTTTTAGCTTACCTGCGAAGGCGCCTACTTCCGCAGCCCTGGCCAGTAGAGTATCTGGAGTCGCTACAAGCCTTCCTAAGCTCCACAGATGAACACACGCTGCTATTGGGTTTTGCTCGGCGGGTCGCTACGTACAAGCGGCATTTGCTTTTTTTCCAGCACAAGGGGTTTGCGCAGCTCTTAGAGTCAGAGCCGGTACGGGTGCTCTTCGCGGGAAAGGCGCATCCGAAAGACGATGCCGGCAAAGCTGCGCTGCGCCAGCTGTGGGAGCGTTCCTTAGAACCGCCGTTCCGAGGGAAGGTGCTCTTTCTACCGGATTACGACATGCAGTTAGCTCGCTACCTCGTACAAGGGGTAGATGTCTGGGTCAATCTCCCCGTTTATGGGCAGGAGGCCAGCGGCACGAGTGGCATGAAAGCGGCTTTGAATGGGGTCTTGCATCTAAGCATTCCCGATGGGTGGTGGGCCGAAGTGGAGGCCGATGCGGCCGGGGGTTGGAACCTCCCTCTCTGCCAAAACCCCGACCCCCAGCTGCGCGATAGCTGGGAAGCCGTGCAGCTCACCTACCTCATCCAAGAGTCGGTTTTGCCGGCTTACCGCGACCGAGATCCGAAAGGCTTGCCTTTGGACTGGATTGTCCGCATGGAAAAAGCCCAGCGCTATGTAGCGGAGCGCTTCTCTATGCAGCGTATGTTTCGGGAGTATGAGGAGCTACTGTATGGGCCGATTGCGGAGCGAGCGCGTCGGATTACGGAGGCAGAGCGTCGCCAACGAATGGTCCTCCTGACCCAAATTGAAGCGGCTTGGCCCGCCGTACGCATCCACCGCTTGCGTGTGCCCCCCTTCGAGGAGCAAGCCTACCCCGCCTCTGAACCCTTCTCGGTGGAAGTGGAGGTAGATTCGGCCGGGCTTCCCGCAGATGTACTGCGAGCAGAGGTGGTCTTTGAAGGAAGCGAAGGCGAAGTAGTGCTGTTTCCACTCGCTCCTACCGAGCCGGACCACTATGCCGGCGAGATTTGCCTCACCGAGGCCGGCGTCTATCACTTTGCGGTGCGGCTCTACGCTTGGGATCCTTACCTGCAGGAGCGACTATGGGCCTGGACGAAGCTCTTCTGACCTGGCGCACCAGAATGGTTCGGGTCTGACGCTCTTTTCGTTTCCTTTGCGGCTCGGGGCTTAGGTTACCTTTGTGGGGATGTGCCGTATAGCGGGGCTATGGGTGTGGGGGCGGGCAAGCGAGCCAGGCGAACTTAGGGCCCGCCTGGAGCGCATGGCCACCCTTCAAGCCCGCGGAGGACCAGATGGGGAGGGCTACTGGCTCCACCCCGAAAAGTCCCTTGGACTTGCCCATCGCCGCTTGGCTATCTTAGATCTCTCGCCTGCCGGGGCCCAGCCCATGACCCGGGACTCGCTGGCTATCTCATACAACGGAGAGATTTACAACTTCCGCACGCTACGAGCTACGCTGCAAGCTCAGGGGTATTCCTTCCGCAGTGAGACCGATACCGAGGTGCTCCTCTGGGGGTGGAAGGCTTGGGGCCCAGAGCTCCTTACGCGCCTGCGGGGGATGTGGACTTTTGCGCTATGGGATGGAGAGGCGCTATGGCTCGTGCGCGATCGCTTCGGCGTGAAACCGCTCTTTTACGCAGTGAGCCCCAAAGAGCTGGCTTTTGCTTCGGAGCTGTCCGCGCTCCTTTCCGCCCTGCCTGAAAAGCCTACCCCCCTTCCCGGCGCCCTGCACCAATACCTGAGCTATGGGTTTGTTACGGCGCCGCATACGTTCTATGCGGGGGTTCAGCAAGTGCTACCCGGTACGGCGCTGCGATTCTCGCCTTCGGGCATGGAGGTTATTCGGTACTGGGACCCTAAGCCGTACTTTTTTCCCCCTGTATCCCCTGCACCTACGGACGACGAGGCTGAGGCCCTGCTCGTGGAAAGCTTTCAGCGGCGCTTAGTGTCGGATGTACCGGTGGGGATCTTTCTGAGTGGGGGGATTGACTCATCTCTGGTAGCGACTCTTTTAGCTCGCCGAGTAGGGGTGGCCCTCCCCGCTTTTACGCTGGGCTTCCCGGGTACGGCGTATGATGAAGCGCCCTGGGCGCAGCGTATCGCCGCGCATTTGGGCCTTCCCCATGAGGTCTTTCGCATAGAAGTAGCTCAGCTTCCCCCCTTGGTGAAGCAGCTCCCTGCGCTGTACGGGCAGCCTTTTGGGGATGCTTCGGCGCTGGCGGTGTATGTGCTAGCCCACTTCACTCGCCAGCGG
>CALKJV010000090.1 GCA_937995505.1 uncultured Bacteroidia bacterium
GGGTACACCGCAGCAAGGCTCCTGCTACACCTTTACGCATCTAGCTTCTTCCGATACCTTAGCCCTCCACCTGCGCTGGCTCTGGCCTACCCCACAAGCCCCTGTAGCCGTCTTTTTAGACACCCCCCGCTCGTATCTCACACTGGGAGGCTCCGCCTGGGAGTTCTCCATGGCCTCGCCGCTTTATTGGGATCTTAACGGCTACTGGCAAGTAGAAGACCTCCGCATGGCTAGCTCGAACGCCAGCGCTTTCCTGAGCAGAGACAGCACCAAACTAGAGGTAGAAATACGCCGCCTGCCCATAGGCGAGGTACTTCAAGTATTAGGCTACGATGTAGACCTACACGGGCTGCTAAAACTCAGCTGGCGCTCCACCCAGAGTACCCCTGATAGGTTTTTGGTAGAGGTAGACTCGCTGGCGTATGCGAGCGAACCCTACCCCCAGATCCAAGCCGCTGGAGAAGCGCAGGGCGACACGCTACCCTTCACTCTAAGCCTCCGAGAAGGAGAAACTGAGTACCTTCGAGCTCGGGGCACCTACGCCCTCACCGACACCCTAGCCCCTTTGTGGGCAGAGCTACGCTCTGTACAAATACCTGCTCGATGGCTGGGACCCTTCCTAGGTGAGTACATTGCGAATCCAAAAGGGCGCTTCCGCGCACAACGAATCCTCATCACCGGCAGACTCGAAAACCCTCAGTTTCAAGGCGATCTCCTGTGTGACCGAATAGCGTTTTATGTGCCTTTCGTGCGGGTGCAGTATGCCTTAGAAGGGGTGCTACGCCTACGGGGAGATAGCTTGTACCTTCCTGACGTAGAGCTGTACGAGACCCACGGGAAAAAAGCGCTGCTCTCCGGCTATGTAGCGATGCGAGGTTGGCAGAGCCCTTTCCTCTCTGTACGCATGCGGGTCGTGGACAGGCCTTTCCTGCTGTCGGCAGCCCCTCCAAGTGCTGATGCTTACTTATACGGGCGCGCAGAGCTGGAGGAAGGTACCCTATCGCTCACGGGTCCCTGGAACCAGCCAGAGCTCCGAGGAGAAGTCCGATTTGCAGAGAGTACCGATTTAGTTCTGCCCCTCCAAACCTACGAACGCTCCAGCAGCACCCCTCACCTGCGCTTCGTTGGAAAGGCGGATTCTACCCCAGTAGCCGCCCGCACCGTCACAGCTCCTACAGGAGTGGAGGCTCGCATTGCCTTGCGGTCTGTACCTCGGGCACGCTTCCAACTTTTATTTGACGAACGCACCGGCGACCGCATCGTGGCCCAAGGAACCTCCAACCTCCTCCTTACCCTCACCCCCACGGGTGAAGTACGCCTCTCCGGCTCCTACGAAATACAGGGCGGCGAGTACCGCATCAACCTCCAGGGCGCCGTAGCCAAAAAACTCCTTCTGGAGCCCGGCAGCACCCTCACCTGGGATGGCGACCTCTACGAAGGCCAAATGCGTATCATCGCTACTTACCGCACCTTCACCTCGCTGCGCATGATAGATAGCACATTCACCTACACGGTACCGGTGGAGCTGCGGGTCTTCTTGGAAGGGCCTCTTCTCTCGCCCGTCATGCGCTTTCAGATTGATATTCCCTCATTTTCCGGAGGGGCTACGCCGCTGGTGAATCTCTTCTTACAGCGGCTCTCAAGCGATGAGCAAGAGCGAAATCGTCAAGTATTTGCGATACTGGTTCTTGGCACCTTTATACCCTTGGAGCAAGGGGTAGGGTCCCAGCAGGTCAGCTCTGGGGTAAGCTCCACCTTAGCGGAGTTTCTCTCGGCGCAGCTTGCCAGCTGGATAGGGCAGACGCTGGGTAATCAGCTGGGCGTATCCTTCATGCTGGGGCAATGGAATGAGCTTTCAGCTCAGCTACGGCTTTCCTTGGGGCAGCGGCTCACCCTAGAGCGAGACGGTGTAGTGGTAGGGCCAGGTCAGAACACCCCCGCCCTCGGTAACCTCTCAGCCCGCTATCGCCTTTTACCGAAGCGCCTCACCCAACCTACCCAGTGGCAGTTGGAGGCCGAGGGATTCAGCCGCCAAACCTTCCTCATGGGGGTTCCAGGCACCTCCACCCAAGGGGCAGGTATACGCCTACGCAAGAGTTTCTACCTACCCGAAAGACGCCGAAAGTCCCCTGTCCCACAGAAATCCGTACCTTAGTCCCATGCCCAACCTCCAAGCCATCCAAGAGAGCCTGCAAGCCCAAGCCCTAGAAACCCGAATCCACGCCGGCGAACTCACCTTCCTCATAGATCGCCAAAACCACAAAGTCTTTCTCCAAACCCTGAAGGAGCGGTTTGGGTTCAACTACCTCGTAGATATAGGCGCCACAGACCATTTCGTAGAGGGCTTGCGCTTTGAGGTGGTGTATAACCTTGTGAATCTCTCTGACCGCCTGCGCGTCCGAGTAAAAGTGCGCGTCCCCGAAGACGGTCCTGCCCTCCCTACCGTCACAGACCTCTGGCCTGCCGCCGCTTGGCACGAACGCGAGGCCTATGATATGATGGGGATCCGCTTCGTAGGACACCCAGATCTGCGACGCATGTATCTGCCAGAAGACTTTGGTTACTATCCGCTACGCAAGGAATTTCCCCTGCTGGGCATTCCTGGTACTTTACCCTTGCCCCCTAAGGAACCCCCCAAACCTTACCACTAAGGCCCGTGCGCCTGCGAGCCGAAAACTTAGAAAAAACCTACGGCAAGCGACGAGTCGTCAATCAAGTCTCTCTCTATCTCTCGCCCGGGGAGATTGTCGGCCTCCTCGGCCCAAACGGCGCAGGGAAAACTACCACCTTTTACATGATTGTGGGGTTTATCCGACCAGACGCGGGGGAGATCTACTTAGAGGATCGGCCCATCACGCGCCTCCCCATGTACAAGCGAGCCCAGCTCGGTATCGGTTACCTACCGCAGGAGGCGTCGGTTTTTCGGCGCATGAGCGTAGAAGATAACCTCCGCGCTATCTTAGAGCTACGGGGGCACCGCAGCCGGCGTGAGATTCAGGAACGCATAGAGAGGCTTTTGGAGGAGTTTAGCCTCACGCATGTGCGCAAATCCTTAGGGCAGCAGCTCTCAGGCGGAGAGCGCCGCCGCACAGAGATCGCCCGCGCCCTAGCGAGCGACCCCCAGTACCTGCTCTTAGATGAACCCTTCGCAGGCGTAGATCCGCTGGCCGTGGAGGAAATTCAATCTATTGTGGTGCGCCTGGCCCAGCGCGGCATCGGTATCCTCATCACGGACCACAATGTACACGAGACCTTAGGCATTACGCAGCGCGCCTACCTTTTGTACGAGGGCCGCATCCTAAAAGAAGGCACCGCGGAGGAGCTTGCGAGCGACCCACAAGTGCGCAAAGTCTATCTCGGCGAAAAATTCCAGCTGGTGCGCTAACGGCTAAGCCGAGCCACCTCGCTATACCAGTACGCTGCGGCAGCGATTCCTCCCCACAGCTGTCGCTGCTTGAAGTGCTCATCCGGGCTGTGTACGGCATCACTTGGCAGCCCAAACCCCATCAAAATCACTGGTGCACCGCCCGCAGCTTCGCGCAGGGCACTCAGCACGGGGATAGAGCCGCC
>CALKJV010000091.1 GCA_937995505.1 uncultured Bacteroidia bacterium
TTTTTGCGCTTGCTCCAGAGAGAGGTAAGGCGGCTCAGCCGCAGCCGTACCTCGCCCCTCAATAAGCTCAGACAAAGTCTGCTCCACCGCAGCTAAGGTGTATTTGCCGAAATGCGTGTGGCCCCCCTCATAGCGCTGATACTGATACTCCCAGTAGGTCGTTAGATACCCCGCATACCCATTGCTGTAGCCCTGTATAATAATGTGACGCACGCCGTAAGGCTGCAGGAGCGGAGCGAGTCGCTCTCGCAAAAGGATGCCAGACATAGTCGTGGGTTCCATCGGAAGGGCGACGATAGCCACCGAACCTACCTGCCATACCTGCACAGGTAATACTTGCGGGGTGAGGGGCAGGGGTACATACTTGCCGCGCTGACGGCCGAGCCAATGCAAGTACTTCACAGCGGGGTCGGTGGCAGGAAGCGGAAGGGTCTCCCAGCGCTTTGTGCCAAAGATTCGCTTAGAGACTGACTCGATGAGGAGGGGCTTATTCCCGTGTACGAGTGGGTCGATAAACTTAGCCAGACGCGCTGTAAGGGTAAGGAGGCGTACCCATTCTGGGGGGATGCCCGGGCCTTCGGCTGTACCGCCTAAGAAGGCCGGTCCCAACGCTCCTGGTCCAGTGCTCCCTCCCCCTGTACCACGCGTGTAGGGTTCATCTACAGTTACTGCCGAGAAATCTACCCATCGCCACCACGACCGCAGTACAGGTGGGACCGGCTCCCCTTCCTTAGCGAGCTGGCGCGCCATCTCCGCTTGATAGCGCCCTACCAGACGCCGATTCTCAAAGGGATTCGGCGTAGGGCCCCGCCGCACCCGCACCCCCGGAAAGCTAAAATAATTAGGCGTTACATCCCCAGCCGTCGTCTGAGCAAAAGCCGCCACTATCCCTTCCTCTTCGCATAGCTCGGCCGCATACCCCTTATGGTCAGAAGAGATGCAGAGGTTTTGCTGCTGGATAGTCGTCGTGTGCGTGCCAAACCAATTAATAATATGTCCCGACGGGCGAAAGGTCAGCTGGTATGCGGTGCGATCCACGGCCAGCTCAGGGCGGTCGGTTTGGGCCATGGGGTTTTTCTTATAAGCCTCCATGGCTCGATTGAAGGCCATAGGCACCTCAGGCGGAAAAGCCTCCGCCGAAAAAATCACCTCCGCCGGGGCCCTACGCCTATACGCCTCTAACGCACTCTCTACGATGCCTGAAGCCATCCGCTCAAAGACCCCCGCGTGGAAGCCCGGCATATTAATGTGATAGATGAGATGATGAGAATAGCCCCCCGGCGCTGCATGCGTGTGATTTGCCGTAAGCATAAGCTGGGCCGGCTCAAGACTCGGAAAGTGCTCCCGCAGGCGCCGATAGACTTCTTGCCATAAAGCTACCGAGATAAAGCAGCTATCTACCTCTACCCAAAAATGTGGCGAAACTCCCTCTACACTTAGGCAGAAAGCCCGCGCGTACAATTGCGACTCTATGGTATGCGCCACATGCCGAGAGCTGCCCCAGCCCAAAAGTCCTATGCCCGGCTCAAAATAAGTAATGTTTGAACGGGCAGCGCCTACGCTCCACACTCTACAAAGCTACAACCCCTATTTGTGTTTTAGGGAGGTACTTTTGCTAAGCCCATGGAGCTACCTATTGGCCCTGTAACTGAAGCTTTAGCGATAGCTGAACGCCCTTTGCATGTCGTAGGTCTGCGAGGAGCCGCCCCTGCTTTTTGGGTGGCGGCTTATCGGACTTTGCAGCCTGCACCCATACTGCTCTTAGCGCCTCATGCAGAGGCAGCCCAAGCCCTGCGTGAAGACCTCCAGCGCTTCTCTCCGAGCTTTTCTATAGCCGTACTCCCCGCCCTCCATACCACTCACACGGCTTTAGCCAACGCCCAACGCTTGGAACGGGCTTACCTCCTTACCCGATGGCTACAAGGTGAGTCCCTCTGCCTGATTGCGAGCCCAGAAGCCTTCGCCGAAGCCTTACCTAACCCTACCGCCTGGCAAAAACATCTCATGCCCCTACGCCCAGGTAGCGCCTTAGACCGAGAGTTTCTCATTGAGCTGCTGCAGGCTTACGACTTTATTGAGACAGATGTCGTAGCCGAACCGGGCCAATTTGCTTGGCGCGGCGCCGTCATTGATGTTTTTAGCTATGCTCACCCCTTTCCGCTACGGCTACGCATAGAAGCGGATGAGCTTGTGCGCATCCAACGATTTAGCCCTGAGCATCAACGCTCCGAAGCTGACCTCTCTGAAGCCTGGATCCTCCCCGCACCAGATACCTTAGAAAACCCGCCCCAGGCTACTCTCCTGGACTTTCTGCCTAAGTCTGCCGCCGTCTTCATCTACGAAGGGCAAGCGTTTTTAGCTCACTTGCAGCGGCAAGCCCCAGACTTTATAGAGCCCTTCCAAACCTTGGCCCAGCAAAGCATAGAGCTTGGGCATGAACCGGCCTTCTCTCCAGCCGCTACTTACACCTATTCTACGCATCCCCAGCCGAGCTTCCCCCACAACCTCGCTCTCTTGCACGAACACCTTCGCATGCTACCCCTCCGAGCCTTACACCTTTTCGCAGAAAACGATCGGCAGAAGCTCCGCTTAGAGCGTCTCTTAGAACCCGCAGCACTACCCTATCCAATACACCTATGCACGGGGAGCCTTTCTGCCGGCTTCTATGACCCGCAGACCCAGCAGGCCTTTTACACAGACCACCAGATCTTTCAGCGGCGTTATGTACCGCCTGTGCATCGGAGCTTCCGCCGCAGCGAAGCTATCGCCCTGCGTGAACTGTATGAGCTTCAAATCGGGGACTATGTAGTGCATCGCAAGTACGGTATTGCGAAATTTGGTGGGCTCGTCCCTATCCCGCACAGCGACCCCCCGCAAGAGGGAGTGAAGCTAATTTTTGCAGATGAGGCAGCTGTCTATGTGCCCATAGCTCAGCTGGACCAGATAGGCCGGTATCGGGCGCCAGGCGATACCCCACCCAAACTCAGCCGTCTGGGCTCAAACGAGTGGCAACGCAC
>CALKJV010000092.1 GCA_937995505.1 uncultured Bacteroidia bacterium
AAAAATCTGCCCCTTATTCTCTACAAAAGTGCCCCCATGCCGCGCCCACACCAACGAAAGCCCTAGCCACCAACTAAGCTGCCGCATGCCCAAATATACAAGCCTTGCCGAAAAACTTACCCCCCCTTCTCTGTGTAAAAATCTCCGTGCTCTCCGTGCCTCCGTGGTTTATTCCCTCAAAAAAATCCACCACAGAGACACAAAGGACACAAAGGGGGGCCACAGAGGCGACTTTAGTTAGTATTTTTGAGGCGTGGAGCACTTTTGGCTCAATCAGGCAAAGCTGCTAGACTGGGTAAAGTTTCCCACCCAAGAAGGAGCGTACAGCTTCTATCCGCCTGATGTGTACATTCGCTGGTACGCAGATGGCCAGCTCAATGCCGCCTACAACTGCGTAGATCGTCACGCCGCCCGAACCCCCAACAAGGTAGCGCTATACTGGGAGCCAGATGACCCAGCGGAAGCCCACCGTGTGCTTACCTACGCGGAGCTATTAGAAGCGGTGCAGCGCTTAGCGGGGGCGCTCCGAGCCGTAGGCGTGCAGAAGGGCGATAGGGTTGCCCTCTACCTTCCCATGATACCCGAGGCGGTGATAGCGATGCTGGCTGGTGCTCGCTTAGGTGCGGTGCATACAGTGGTATTTGGGGGGTTTTCGGCGGAGGCGCTACGCAGCCGTCTGATAGATTCGGGAGCCAAAGTGCTCATCACCGCAGACGAAGGGAGGCGTGGGGGGCGTTCCGTCCCCCTAAAAGCCCAAGCCGACCAGGCTGCTGCGGGTCTTGATTCTGTGGAAAAGGTGCTTGTCGTGCACCGCACCGGAAGCCCTATCCCCTGGAATGCCGAAAGAGACCTGTGGTACCACGAGGCCATCTCCCAAGCAGAACCCCTACGAGAAGCACCCCCTCACAATGCAGAAGACCCTCTTTTCCTCCTCTACACTTCCGGCTCTACTGGCAAACCCAAAGGCCTCCTCCACACCACCGGCGGCTACCTCGTGTATGCAACCTATACCTTCCAAAAGGTTTTTGGCTTCCGGCCAGAAGACATTCACTTCTGCACGGCGGATGTGGGGTGGATCACAGGGCACTCGTACATTGTATATGGTCCCTTAGCCTCGGGAGCAACCGTGGTAATTTTTGAAGGCATCCCCACCTACCCCACACCGGCCCGCTACTGGGAGATTGTGGATAAGTATAAGGCTACAATCGTTTACACAGCCCCCACCGCTATCCGAACGCTCATGCGAGCAGGCGATAGCTGGGTAGAGCAAACCCACCGCAGCTCCCTTCGGGTCCTGGGCACTGTCGGTGAGCCTATCAATCCGGAAGCCTGGCGCTGGTACTACGAGGTAGTAGGCGAAAGGTCCTGCCCCATCGTAGATACTTGGTGGCAGACTGAGACAGGCGGCATCCTCATCAGCCCGATAGCCGGCGAGACCCCGCTCAAGCCCGGCTCCGCTACGCTCCCCCTACCCTACATTGAGGCTGCGCTCTTAGACTCCGAGGGCCGAGAGATAGAAGGCCCCGGCGAAGGCATCCTCGTCCTCAAATCTAGCTGGCCCGGCCAAGCCCGCACCCTCTGGGGCGACCACCAGCGCTTCATGGAAACCTACTTCCAGCCCTACCCCGGCTACTACTTCACCGGCGACGGCGCTAAGCGAGATGAGGACGGCTACTACTGGATTGTAGGGCGTATAGATGATGTGCTCAATGTATCGGGGCATCGGCTTGGCACCGCAGAAATAGAAAGCGCCCTTGTAAGCCACCCAGCCGTGGCCGAAGCAGCCGTAGTGGGCTTCCCCCACCCCGTCAAAGGCGAAGGCATTTACGCTTTCGTAATCCTAAAAGCCGACTGGACCCCCTCCGAAAACCTCAAAGCTGAGCTGATTGAGACCGTGCGGTCCCAAATCGGTCCCATTGCGAAGCCGGACCTCATCCAGTTTGCCCCCGAGCTACCGAAAACCCGCTCCGGCAAAATCATGCGCCGTATCTTACGCCGACTCATCCAGGGCCATACGGACTTCGGAGACACCTCTACCCTTGCCGACCCCTCTATCGTAGAACGCCTCCAGGAAGGACGCCTGCCCCTACCCCAGTAATCTGTGCCATGCAATTCCCTAACTTTGTCTCCTAAATGCGTCTCTTCATTCCCACTTCGCCTTCCCGGCCGATGGTGGTCTTTGATCTTGAGCAGTCTTTTTTGCGCATAGAAGGGGTCAGTAGCCTGCATGATGCCGCTCAGCTTTGGGACTCGCTTGCCCAATGGCTCATAGACCATAAGGAATCCATTCGCCCCGACACCGAACTCGTACTTCGGCTTTTATACCTCAATAGCGCCTCTATCAAAGCCCTTTACCGATTTTTCCTGACCCTCAAAAAAGCCCAGCTCCCTCTACGCCCGGTGTTCCTTCTTAATTCCACTCGCACGAACGAAGAAGAAGTGTACCTCTTACAGCAGATCTGCCAGCAATTAGAACTCCCTCACGAAGTGCGCGAGGTAGACGCTCAAGGCTAATTGGCCTCACAAGGCCCTCAGAGCTTCTAAGAGGCGGTCTAGCTCTGAACGGGTGGTATAAATATGAGGGGTTATGCGGATGCCTTTTATGCCCATCCAGTCAATCGCAGCCACAAGGAGGCGATATTTCTCTAAGAGATGGTCGGCCAGCTTTTGGGGCTCCCACCCCTCTACTTGTATCGTAGCTAAGCCGCCTGCGAGCTGCTGGGGCGTGAGCGAACGCACTTTCGGTAGACGCGTAGCCTGCTCAAGCCAATAGCGACGCAGCTCCACCAGACGCTGATTTTTTCGCTCGAGGCCTATCTGCTCGTGAAAGTCTATAGCTGCTGCAATAGCTTGCTCGGTAGGGATAGAGCGTGTGCCTAAGTGCTCAAACTTTCGGATATCGTCAGCCTTTCGGTCAGCAGGCGCAGCAAAAAGCGGCCAAATGTCTTGGATGCGTTCTCGCCGCACATACAAAAGCCCTGTGCCAAATGGCGCACAGAGCCACTTATGCAGACTCACCCCTGCCGCATCACAGCCCATCGCCTGAAAGTCCACCGGAATGTGCGCATAGCTGTGCGCTGCATCCACCAGGATAAATATGCCACGCCGCCGGGCTTCTGCGATAAGCCGAGTAAGGGGCACAATTTGTCCTGTCCAGTTGATGAGGTGAGTGAGGTGCAAGACGCGAGTACGAGGGGTCAAAGCTTCCAAGTAAGGGACGATGAGCGCCTCTTCCGAATCCGAAGGCAGGGGCAGCTTCACCCAACGAACCCGAATACCATCTCGGGCCTCTCGCTGCTTCCAGGCCGCTATCATGCTAGGATAATCGCTCTCTGCGGCGACTACTTCATCCCCGGCCTTGAGCGGCAAACCAAAAATCACCGTCTCTAAGGCCTCGGTAGAGTTTCGCACGATAGCCACCTCCTCCGGATCGGCCCCACAAATAGCGGCCAGACGCCGGCGGATAGGCTCCTTTTGGTCTAAAATACGCCACATGGTATAGGCTGGGGCTTCGTTAGCGGCCAGCTCGTGCCGAAAAAGCGCTTCCAAAACCGACCGCGGATGCGGAGAGACCCCACCATTATTGAGGTTGATGAGCGAGGGGTGCAGCGGAAACTCGGTACGCACCCAAGCCCAAAACTCTTCCCCTGAAGTGGGTTCGGGCGGGCCTGGTCGGAGTCGCTCCCAATGCGCAATCGCTTCCCACGGCAAGCCCAAAAGCACACCTAAGGCTTGTAAAAACGCACGCCGCTCCATTCGACAAAGGTACTCACTCCACCCACTCTCAGAAAAAAGCGCTTTTCCGAAGTTCAAAAATT
>CALKJV010000093.1 GCA_937995505.1 uncultured Bacteroidia bacterium
GAAGGGAGGTATCTCTTCCTCATCCTCAAAGCCTATGGAGGGGGGCAGGTCATTGGCTCGGGAGGGAAGGGTATAGCCGCCACCTGCTCCCCCCACTGGCGTAGGCTCTAAGGAAAGAAAGCGCATGTACTCGTTGATAAATCGCAAGCGCACTTTACCGATGGGGCCGTTTCGCTGCTTACTGAGGAGCACTTCGGTGATGCCTTGGGTAGGTTGACCCTCCTCGTCTTGGGTAAGGCCGTAGTATTCTGGGCGATAGAGGAAAATGACGACATCGGCGTCCTGCTCTAAGCTGCCGCTTTCGCGTAGGTCAGACAGCTGAGGTCGTCGGTCGGTTCGGCTCTCTACGGCTCGGCTCAGCTGCGAAAGGGCAATAATTGGTACTTCCAGCTCCCGAGCTAAAGCCTTGAGCGAGCGAGAGATGCTGGCTATTTCTTGCTCACGGTTTTGGGTGCGGCCGGTGGTGCCCATCAGCTGGAGGTAATCTACCATGACGAGCTGGATGTCTTTTTCGGCTTTGAGGCGACGGCACTTGGCGCGCAGGTCGTAAATCGTGATAGAAGGCGTATCATCTATATAAAGGGGAGCGGCGGCTAGCCGTTCTAACTTCTGTGGCAGGGCGGTCCAAACCTCTGGGGGAATGCGCCCCGTGCGGAGGCTTTCTGAGCTAATCTCCGTCTCTAAGCTAATAAAGCGGTACATCAGCTGTAAGGCCGACATTTCCAGCGAAAAGATGGCCACTGGATATCCCGCGAAGGCCGCATTTCGGGCGAGGTTTAGGGCGAAGGCCGTTTTCCCCATACTCGGTCGGGCGGCAAGGATGATAAGGTCAGACTTTTGCCAGCCGGCGGTCATCCGATCTAATTCCGCAAAGCCCGAAGGGACCCCGGTAAGCAGTTGGTTGCTTTGGCGCAGCTTCTCTAAGAGAGCCAAGGTCTCTTGGAGCACTCGTTGCGCAGGCTGTACGCTGCGCCGAAGGTGGTGCTGGGAGAGTTCGTATAGGCGGTTTTCGGCTCCGTCCAGCAGCTCAAAAGCATCTGTTTCATCCGAAAAGGCTTTTTCGGTGAGCGCTCCCGCAAGGGAGATGATTTGCCGCAAAAGGTACTTCTCTACGAGGATGCGAGCGTAAGTTTCGGCGTTGGCGCTCGAGGCTACGCCTAAGGTAAGCTCGGCTACATAGTAGGGGCCGATATTTTTGAGTTCGCCGCTACGACGCAGGGCCTCCGTAGTGCTGATAAGGTCTACTGGTAGCCCCTGGTCAAAAAGCGAGCGTATCGCCGCATAAATCTGCTGATGTCGGGGGTCGTAAAATACTTCGGGTGCAAGGAGGTCTACGACCTTGGCAATAGCGTCTTTCTCAATAAGTAGGGCACCCAGGAGAGCCTTCTCAATGTCTACGGCCTGGGGAATTACTCGTCCCGCAGCGTCTGGAAGGGGCGTGAGGGTATCCGCTTTACTCTTGCGCGGTGGCATACCTTCAAAGGTACACAGAGGGGCACGAGGCTAAAGAAAAAAGCCCCCTACCTTAGGCAGGGGGCTGCTCGACAGAGCAGATACTACCAGCTTACTGGGCAGGAGCCGCCGGCTGGGTAGTGTCCGGGGCCGCTGGTTCTGCCTCGGGGGCAGGAGGAGCGGTTTGCTCTGTCTGTGCGGGTTGTTGTTGTTCTTCTTGCTGCTGCTGCCCACTGCAGCCTACCAGCAGGTACAGGCCTGCTGTCAGAAGGGCTACTGCTAACGCTCGCATAGGCGTGTGTGTTTGAGCGCAAAGGTACGCAATTTTTGATATTTCCAAACTCAGTTACCTTCGCTTCGTGGAACTGAAATCTTCTCTGCCGAGCTGTGGGGGGGGATTTGCCCTGCACATGGGGCCCCAACATCCCTCTACGCATGGGGTACTCCATGTCTTGCTCACTGTAGAGGGGGAATGGGTACGAGCGGCCGAGGTAGATATTGGTTACATGCATCGCTGCTTTGAGAAGCATGCCCAGCACTTGACTTTTCCCCAAATTATCCCCTATGTGGACCGACTAGATTATGTGGGTCCGCTGGCTGGCGAACATGCATACGCTCTGGCTGTGGAGCGCCTCATGGGCTGGGAAGGCCAACTGCCTAAGCGCATAGAATACCTCCGCGTGCTCGCCGTAGAACTCAACCGCATCGCCTCACATTTACTGGCCATCGGTACATACGCGATTGACTTAGGAGCTACTACAGGCTTTTTGTGGGCCTTTCGCGACCGAGAGTACATTTTAGAGCTTTTAGAGGCTTGGTCCGGGGCTCGGCTCTTGTACAATCTGATCTGGGTCGGAGGCATAGCTTTTGAACCGCCCCCTGATTTTGGGGATCGGCTGCGAGAGTTTTTGCTGCACCTGCGGCGAAACCTAGCCGAACTGCGTACCCTCGTGCTAGAAAATACCATCTTCATCCGCCGAACAGCAGGTGTAGGCGTTATTCCTTTAGAGACAGCGTTAGCGTATGGGGCCTCTGGACCTGTACTGCGCGCAAGTGGCCTCGCTTGGGACCTGCGCCGCACTCACCCGTATAGCGTGTATCCCGAGCTGGAATTCTCCGTGCCTGTCGGTACCGGCGCTATGGGGACCCTTGGAGACTGCTGGGATCGTACGTATGTACGCTTCTGCGAAATCCAAGAGAGCCTACATATCATAGAGCAGTGCTTAGAGCGCTTAGAGAAAGATTACCCCGGTGGAGAGGACTTTGATCCCAGAGGACTTTCTGGTAAAAAAATTCGCCCAAAAGAGTCTCAAACCCTCTACACCTCAGCCGAAGGTCCCCGCGGTGAAATAGGTTTTGTGATTGAGGCGGAAAAAAACAAGGATATTCCTCTGCGGGTAAAGGCTCGTTCTCCGTCTTTTGCCCACCTCTCTATGCTGCCGGCGCTGGCTGCAGAGGGCATGTGGCTGGCGGATTTCGTGGCGCTTTTGGGGTCATTGGATGTGGTCATGTGCGAAGTGGATCGTTGAGACTTGACCTATCTCCTTATATTTGGGGGCGAGATGCGCCCTTGGCCATACCTTTTTTGCGT
>CALKJV010000094.1 GCA_937995505.1 uncultured Bacteroidia bacterium
AATTGCTTAGGTATTTTTATTAGGTAAAAACCACAGAGACACAGAGGGCACAGAGAGGGGGAGCACAGAGGGGGGTTAGCTTGCCTCACTCTCTGTATATATCCTCTGTGTTCTCTGCGTCTCTGTGGTTTATTATCTCCCCAAAACCCACCACAGAGACCCAGAGGGCACAGAGGGGGTTACAAGGCTTGGAGGGCGCGGGTGAGGTCTTGGATGAGGTCTTCTGCGTCTTCAATGCCTACGGAGAGGCGCAGTAGCCCGGGAGTAATGCCCAGCGCCAGCCGCTCCTCTTCTGGGATAGAGGCGTGGGTCATCACGGCGGGATGGTTGATAAGCGACTCTACCCCCCCTAAGCTCTCCGCTAAGGTGAAGATCTCCAATTTCTCCCACATAGGGCGCAAGGCCTCGGTATCCGAGACTTTCACTTCAAAAGACACCATCCCCCCTGGTAAGCGCATCTGCTGCTTCGCTAAAAGGTAGTGCGGATGCGTGAGAAGGCCTGGATAGTACGCGCGACTGACCTTAGGGTGGGTAGCGAGGAACTCTGCGATTTTTTGGGCGTTTTCGCTGTGCTTCTGCATGCGCAAGGGGAGGGTCTTAATGCCCCGCAGCACGAGGAAGCAGTCCATTGGCCCCGGCACTCCCCCTACGGCATTCTGCAAGAAGCGCAGGCGTTCGTACGCCTCCTGGTCGTTGAGCATCACTGCGCCCATCACTACATCCGAATGCCCCCCTAAGTACTTAGTAGCCGAGTGCACTACGATATCGGCTTCCATCTCTAGGGGGTTTTGGAGATAAGGGGTGGCGAAGGTGTTATCTACCACGAGCTTAGCGCCGCGGGCATGGGCAATATCTGCCAGTGCCGCAATGGGTGAAATATGCAAGAGGGGGTTGCTGGGGGTTTCTACCCAGAGCATACGGGTATTGGGGCGGAAGGCGGCTTCTACTTGAGCGGGATTGGTGGTATCTACGAAGTCAAACTGCAGCCCCCAAGGCTCAAAGACTTTTCGCATGATACGGTAAGTGCCCCCATAGAGGTCTCGGCTCACGAGCACGTGGTCGCCTGGAGAAAGGAGACGCAGGATCGCATCCGTAGCCGCCAAGCCCGAGGCAAATGCGAGCCCGTACTTGGCGCCCTCCAGCTGCGCAAAAGCCATCTCTAACGCCGTGCGGGTGGGATTGTGCGTGCGGCTGTACTCGTACCCTTTGTGCTGGCCGGGAGCCTCCTGCGCATACGTGGAAGTGAAGTACACAGGCGTCATGACCGCCCCCGTAAGGGGGTCAGGTTCGGTGCCTGCGTGTACGGCTAAGGTATGCCACTTCATGCAGCAAAGGTAAGGGCCCTATCCCGACTGCGGCCGCAAGAGGGGGAAGAAAAGTACCTCTTGGATGCTTGGGGCGTTACACAAAAGCATCGTAAGGCGGTCAATCCCCAAGCCTAAACCCGCTGTAGGAGGGAGGCCGTATTCTAGGGCTCGGAGGAAGTCTTCATCCATAGGCATGGCTTCTAAGCCGCCGGCTTCTCGTAAAGCTGCCTGCCGCTCTAAGCGCTGCCGCTGGTCAAAGGGGTCATTGAGCTCAGAGTAGGCATTGGCCAGCTCCTTACCCCCTACAATCAGTTCAAAGCGCTCCACTACACCAGGCTCCGAGCGGTGTTTTTTCGCTAGCGGACTCAGCGCCTCCGGATAATCCAGCACAAAGGTAGGCTGGATAAGCTTCGGCTCTACCAGCTTGTCAAAAAGCAACGCGATTAGGTCTATCGCTTCGTAGGGCGGCTCGGGGACAGGAAGCTCATACTTCTGCACGAGGGCAAGCAGCTCCCTTTCTGAGAGAGCGCGTACATCTTGTCCCACGGCCTCCTTTAGCGCATCAAAGTACCGAACTCGCCGATACGGCGCCGCAAAGTCAATGGTCTGCCCTGCATACTCTACCACCGTACTCCCTACCGCTTTCTGCGCTACCGTCTCTAAAAGCTGCTCTACCAGCTCCATCATCCACAGGTAGTCTTGATAAGCCACATACAGCTCCACCTGGGTAAACTCGGGATTATGGTAGCGGTCAATGCCTTCATTGCGGAAGTCTTTGGAAAACTCGTACACCGCCGGGAAGCCCCCTACAATAAGCCGCTTCAGGAAAAGCTCATTGGAGATGCGCAGGAAAAGCGGTAGGTCTAAGGCATGTAAATGCGTCGTGAAAGGCCGAGCAAAAGCCCCTCCATAGATAGTTTGCAGTATGGGCGTCTCTACCTCTAAGTAGCCCCGTGCGTTGAAAAAATCCCGGATAGCTTGCACGATAGCCGTGCGCCGTACAAAGATCTCCCTTACCCTTGGATGCACAATCAAATCCACGTAGCGCATGCGATAGCGCAGCTCTGGGTCTGTGAAGGCGGCGTAGGTTTTTTCCTCGGTTTCTTTCTCAATGGGAAGGGCATGGAGGCACTTGGCTAAAAGCCGAAAGCGCTGGACATGCACGGTGATTTCGCCGGTTTTCGTGGTAAAAACGAAGCCCTCTACGCCGATGATGTCACCGAGATCCAGGAGCTTTTTGAAGACGGTATCGTACAGCTCGGGCCTTTCTGCAAAGTCGTCGCGTTGGAAGTAGAGCTGGATATCGCCTGTATGGTCTCTGAGCACTGCGAAAGAAGCCTTTCCCATGAGCCGTTTGCGCCAGAGCCGCCCTGCTAAGCGCACTGCCTTGAAGTCTAACTTCTGCTGGGGGTAGTAGCGGAGGATCTCTGCGGCGGTCGTATTAGTCGGAAAAGGCTCCGTAGGAAACGGCTCTGTGCCTAAGCGGCGCAGCTCTTCTACCTTCGCCTGGCGAATAGGGTCCATCGGGTGCAAACCTACAACTCCTGCGGATGGGCCGACCCTACCAGCTGGGCTAAACGCAAAACCGAATCGGCTTCTTCGGGCTGCTTGTCCGTACGCCAGCGCAAAATTCTCGGGAAGCGCACAGCATAACCACACTTATGCCGAGTGGAAGGCTGAATGCCCTCAAAGGCAATCTCAAAGACCCAGACGGGGGGCACTTTGACGATGGGGCCCATTTTCTCTTGGGCATGGGAGCGTATCCAGCGGGTCAGCTCCTGCATTTCAGCATCCGTAAGGCCTGAGTAAGCCTTGGCGAAGGTAACCAGCTCCCCTTCGCTGCCCCATAGGGCGAAAGTAAGGTCGGTAAACCACCCGGAGCGGCGCCCATGCCCGCGTTGGGCGTACACAAGCACTGCATCTACGGTGTAGGGGGCGCGCTTGTACTTCCACCAGTAGCCTCGTTTGCGGCCAGTGAGGTACGGGCTCTCTAAGCGCTTGAGCATGAGTCCTTCTGCGCCGATGGGGGGTTGTCGGCGAAAGGCCTCCAGCGCTTCCCAATTGGGGGCTTCTAAGCGAGGCGACAGGTGTAAGAAGGGATAAGCTTCGGCGAGGGCTTCAAGCTGGGCACGCCGCCACGAGAGGGGTTGGCTTCGCACGTCTACCCCCTCCCACTCCAGAAGGTCATAGGCAAATACCGCCGCTGGCAGCTCCCGTAGGAGGGCTTGGGTGACTTTCTTTCGCAAAAGGCGGCGCTGGAGCTGGCTGAAAGGCTGCACAGCCCCCTCTCGTACAATCAGCAGTTCGCCGTCTATCACGGTGCCCACTGGCAGCTGACGATACAGCGCCAGCAGCTCAGGGAAGCTCTCACTGAGGCAGACGCCACCGCGGCTCCATAGAGCTACCCCCCCAGCCCGCCGAACCACCTGCACGCGCACGCCGTCCCACTTCCACTCTACCTGGTAGTCGGAGAGAGGGCCGAGCTTTTCGGTAAAGTCTGGGCCCAGTTCCTCTACGCCATACGCCAGGAAGAAGGGGTATGGGTCCAAGTGCGCTTCGGTACCGGCGCGCAGCTGCTGGTAAAAGTGCGGGCTGGGCACCCATGGGCTAGCGAGCTTTTGGGCGATGTGGCTTTCGGGGAGGTGGAGGGCTTCGGCGAGGGCGCGTTGGAGGAGCCCCTCTGCCACCCCTACCCGAAGCGCACCTAAGAGGAGCTTGTGAAACACAAACGCCTCCCAAAAGCTAAGCCGCTCCCAGTAAGAGATGAGCCATGCTCGCTGCTCGGCTTCAGGGGCTTTTTGGATGCGGGGAAGCTCTACTTCGGCCAGGTAAGGTAGCGGCGGCAAAGCCTCGGTGGGTTCTCGGTGGCGGTTAGGAAGCAGAAGCGCTATCGTCTCTGAGAGGTCCCCTACGTGGTGGTAGGCGTATTCTATGAGGTCTAAGGGCAAGCGGAGGTAGTCGGCGAGCCAGTGGCGCAGCTGGCGGGGAGAGACAAAGCGGCGCGCATGCCCCCCACGCAGAAGGTGCACGACCCACGCGGCCTCATGCGGTTCCGCCCCCGAGAAGTACTGGCGAAGGGCTTCTACTTTGGCTTTTTGGCTCTGCGTCTGGTCCAAGGCCCGATACAGCTCTACAAAAGCCCGCATAGGAAGGAAAAACAAAACCCCAGAGACACAGAGGGCGCAGAGAGGGGCCACAGAGGGAGCCTCCCTTACCGCTTCTCTGTGGAAAAATTCTCTGTGCTCTCCATGCCTCCGTGGTTTATTCTCCCAAAAACTC
>CALKJV010000095.1 GCA_937995505.1 uncultured Bacteroidia bacterium
TGCTATCCGCATCATGAAAGAAAGCGGCGCCCACGCCGTCAAATTAGAGGGCGGCGAGGCCGTCTTAGAATCGGTCAAGCGCATCGTCTCGGCGGGCATCCCCGTAATGGGGCATTTAGGGCTTACCCCGCAATCTATCTATCAATTTGGAGGCTACCGCGTACGAGCACAGGAACCCTCAGAAGCCGAACGCTTGCGCCGAGATGCGCTGCTGCTCGCAGAAGCAGGCGTCTTTGCTCTCGTGCTGGAAAAGATTCCCGCTCCCCTCGCTGAAGCGGTTACGCAAAGCCTCCCTATCCCTACTATCGGCATCGGTGCAGGCCCGCATTGCGATGGACAGGTGCTAGTCTTGTATGACATGCTCGGCCTCAATCAGGATTTCTCCCCTCGCTTTCTGCGACGCTATGCAAACCTGGCTCAGATAGTTACGCAGGCTTGTGTCCAGTATATCCGCGATGTGAAGCAGCGCAACTTCCCTTCTCCGGAAGAGAGTTACGAGTAACTGCACAGTGCGCCCAAAAGCTTGGGGTTCCCCTTCCTCCCGCATGACCCAATAAACCACCAAAAAGAAACTGACCCGCCCTCAGCTTGAGGGGGGCCAGGCAAGGGAGACAAATTGAGAAGTAAGGCTCTTTTCGTGAGCCTTTGAGCCAGTTATCGGGCTGAGAGCTTATCGCTCTCTACCTTCGCTGCGACCTTGAAGGCAGGGTGGACAACCTTACCAAAGGCTTCTCGAGCCTTTTCTATTTGGCCGGACTTTTTCGCAGCGAGCCCCATAAGGAAGTATGTCTGAGAGACCTTGGCCGCGTCTGTACCCAAGAGGTTTACAAGCCGCTCGGCGATAGAAATAACCTCACCATAGCGGCCCAAAAGGTATAGAGCTTGAGCTTTTAGCAAAAGGGTGGAAGCGTCATTGGAATTCTTTTCTAAGATGCGATCGGCTGTACTGACGACCCCCGCGTAGTCGCCACCATTGTACTGCAAGCGAAGGGTACGACTGTACAGCATAGCTCGCTTCTTTTCATCAGGTTCGTTAGCTGCTGCTTGGAGGAGGCTCTGGGCTGCCTCAGCTACACGCCCCTTCTTGTATAAGATAAGGCCTTGCATCTGATAAACTACATTGAGCCGATCCTTCGTTTTAGCAGCCTCATTGATATACTCCATGGCTTCATCTAAGGCGCCAATGCGATAGTACGCCTGGGCAATACGAATGTTATAAGCTGCGCCGCTTCGGGCGACAGCGGCTTTAAGGCGCCGACCATACGGATGGTTCTCAATTTGCTTAGCGTAACGGTCGTATTCAGCCGTGTTTCCAGCCTTGTAATGTGCCAAGGCTAAACCGTATGTATAGCGAGCATTTTGCGCAATCGGCAAGTCCCGCGTCTTATCATATGCCCGCTGGAGGGGAGGAATAGCCGCCTGGGGATTATTGAGCGCAAGGTGGGTTTCGCCTTCTGCGTACAGCACCCGGGGATCGTCAGCCACCTGAGGGATTTGGGATTTTAGAGCAGCTATTTCTGATAGCGCTTCTTGCGAACGGCCCTGCAGGTTTAGGAAGCGAACCACCTGCAGCTTGTACAGCATCTTTTTGCTTACATCTTGCTCTTTCGCGTATGCTTGATTGAGCACATCAATGGCAGCCGGATAGTTTTTCTGATCCCGGTAGATGCGGGCGATACGCAAGTACACCGGCGTAAGGCCTGGATTGAGCTCCAGTGCTTTCTGGTAGGCCTGGATAGCCTCGTTAGGGCGCTTAGAGGCGCTTAGGACCTCTCCTTTACGCACATAGTAAATGGCCTTTGTAGGCTCTAGCCGTATGGCTTCTTCGTACTTCTGGAGGGCAAGGTCGTACTGCTTATTCTTGCGGTACTGTTCGCCCTCACGGAAGGCAGCTTGTCCCCCCTGTGCAAAGAGGGGAGCCCAGCAACAAGCAAGCGTTATGGCAAGGTACCTCATAGGTTGTAGGTATTTGGACACGAGGCAAAGGTAAGAAGTTTTTTCGGATAGGCGATCATGCCACAGCAGAGGAAGTGTAGAGTGCGAGGTTTCCATCTCGGCAAAGGTAAGCCGGAGCGGGTCTATCTTGCAAATGCCGTAGGTTGTGGGTGGCAAGCACCACAGCCGTCCCCCACCGAGCAATCTGATGAAAAAGCGCTAAAATTTGCGTGCCAACTTCGGGGTCTAGGTTGCCGGTCGGCTCATCTGCCAGCAATAGAATAGGAGCTCCGACGAGTGCTCGTGCGATACAAGTACGCTGCTGCTCCCCACCCGAAATTTCATGAGGATATGCATCCTTACGCCCCGCTAAACCCACCCGCATAAGGGTCTCTAGCACTCGCTCGCGTATCTGCCGGCGGTCACGCCATCCCGTCACTTCTAAGGTGAGCGCTACATTTTCAAAGACAGTACGATACGGCAGCAGCTGAAAGTCTTGGAAAACAATTCCTAGTCGTCGCCGCAGGAAAGGAAGATCTTTCTGCTTAAGCATATCTACTCGTAGATCTCCTACATGTACCTCACCAGATTTGGGCCGTAGATCGCCATATATCGTACGCAGAAGCGAAGTCTTTCCAGACCCGGTCCGGCCAATTAGATACACCAGCTCTCCTTTTTGGAGAGTCAAAGAAACCCCCGAAAGGATAGGACGCCTCTCATACTCAATGCTTAAATTTTTCAGTTGAAGCACAGGGGCCATACCTTAACTTAATACGAGCGTAGCGGTTTCTGGGTTCCACTCTACGACCTTCACGACCCCATACGGCAGCTGTGGAAAGATCGTGGATAGCTTCTCCAATAGACCTTCAGGAAGGGGGGTTCGCTTTTCTGTACGGTCGGGGCGGATGTAACATATTAGGGTAAAGTTCTCATCTCGCACCTGCACATAGTCGGGTATTTTCGCCAGGCCTTTGACTTTGAGGAGGTAAAAGCGCATGCTAGCCTAAAAGACGCCGTATGAGAGAAAGCTTCTTGCCGTAG
Source organism: uncultured Bacteroidia bacterium (assembly GCA_937995505.1). Taxonomy (GTDB): domain Bacteria; phylum Bacteroidota; class Bacteroidia; order SpSt-205; family SpSt-205; genus SpSt-205. The sequence continues at coordinate 2,977 of CALKJV010000095.1, forward strand.
GGCGGGTACCGCAAAGGCAGGTCTATCCAAGTAGGGGTTTTTACTACCGCTCGGGCATGTGAAAAGGTCTCAAAGGAATATCGCCCATGATACTGCCCGACACCACTGTCGCGCACACCCCCAAATGGCAAGCGCGAAGAGCCAATATGCATGAGGGTATCATTGAGGCAAGCGCCCCCTGAGGGAATCTTCTCTAAAAAGTACTGATGCGTCGCCGAAGACTCCGAAAAGACATACAGCGCTAAGGGCGGAGGCAAACGGCGAATGTACTGGATGGCTTCTTCTGCAGAAGTATAGGGGATGATAGGCAGGAGGGGGCCAAAAATCTCTTCCTCTACGAGAGTGCCGTGCGGCGAGGCTAAGAGCGTGGGGCTTATGTACAGCTTCTCGGGGTCATGGTAACCGCCGAAAAGCACCTCACCCTCCGCCATCATGCGCATAAGCCGATCATAGTGGGCTTTATGGATGAGCCGAGGATAGTCGGCCGGGGCCTGCCGCAAATCGCCATAAAACTGCGTGATAGCTGCTTTGAGGGCCTCTATGAGCGCAGAGTACTGGGTTTCGTGCACGAGCACGTAATCTGGAGCGATGCAGGTTTGCCCTGCGTTGACCCACTTCCCCCAGGCAATGCGCTTGGCGGCGATGGTGAGATTTGCGTCTCGGGCGACGATAGCGGGAGATTTGCCGCCCAGCTCCAGCGTATAGGGAATAAGCCGCCGAGCAGCCGATTGCGCCACCAAGCGCCCTATCCGAGTGCTTCCTGTGAAAAAGATGTAGTCCCAATCCTCCTCCAAGAGCTGCGCCGACGTGGTAGAGTCGCCCTGTACGACCGATACATACTCAGGTGGGAAGGTAGCGCGGATAAGCGATTCTACTGCGTTTGCGGTAGCAGGAGCAAACTCCGAAGGCTTGAGGACGACGGTATTTCCTGCGGCTAAGGCACCTACGAGGGGTACCATAAGGAGCTGAAAAGGGTAGTTCCACGGGCTTAGGATCAGCACCACGCCCCGAGGCTCGTACCGAATATGGGCGCGCCCCGGCAGCTGCACTAAGGAAGGGAGAATAGACTTAGGCTGGGCCCATTTTTTGAGGTGGCGGCTCACATACGCGATCTCCTCCAGCACGAAGCCAATTTCAGTGGCATAGGCTTCAAAGTCGCTTTTGCCGAGGTCTTGGCGCAGCGCTTCTAAGAGAGCGGGCTCTCGCTTGCGTATTTCGCTTGCCAGGGCGCGCAGATATCGCAAACGCACCCAAATGGGACGCGTAGTTCCCTCCTCAAAAAAGCGGCGCAAAGGGGCTGGGGAGAAGGTCTTAGGGGTGCTTAGGGCTTCCATGTACGAGAGATAACACTTTTTCTGCCTTAGCGCTTTCGGGAAGCTTCCAGCTGGCTGTAGTCGTAATAGGGTAAGTACGTACAGCGGGTATCCAAGGCTACCCCCA
>CALKJV010000096.1 GCA_937995505.1 uncultured Bacteroidia bacterium
CATTAGTCCCGGCATTGCCATTCAGCAGCCATCCGCTTCCTCCGCCTGTTCCCGTCGCAAGCCGAACCCAGCTCGAGCCGCCCCAGTAGTAAAACCCCGGCGAGACATCGTTGACGCTCGCAGTATTATACACCAGCAAACCCGTAGCCGGACCTGCCACAGGGGCAGTGCCATCCGTAGTAGAGTTTAGCGCTACCTGAGGAATAAGAAGCCCTCGGTTAGCATCAGAAATCTCCAACTTAGCAGAGGCGTGCGGCGTCGCCGTGCCAATACCGACATTTTGCGCATAGCCAAGTGAGACCACGCAAGCCAAAATTACTGCTGTGACCTGTGCTGTTTTCATACTGCAAAAGTAAGCAAGATGTGTTGGACAAATGCAAGAGCTCAAGCCAGAAGGGGAGCTTGCCTCCTTTTCTCGCTTTTCCTACAAGCTGGCAGGAAAGGCCCTCCTCTTGAGACTCAGGAGAACTGCCAAAACCTACCCAATCTTGTCAGCCTTTCGTGCCACTCTGACAGGAAAAGCAGAGTTCGGGGCTTTGGCACAGCGCTTGCCTTAAGTGCCCCAAACCCAAACCAAAAACAGCTATGTCGGTAAACATCAAACCCTTAGCAGACCGAGTCGTAGTAGAACCGGCTCCAGCCGAGGAAAAGACCGCATCGGGAATCATCATTCCTGATACCGCGAAAGAGAAGCCGCAGAAAGGTACCGTCGTGGCCACAGGCCCCGGCAAAAAGGACGAACCCCTCACCGTGAAAGTCGGTGACAAAGTCCTCTATGGCAAGTATGCTGGGACCGAAATCACGATTGACGGGAAAGAGTATCTGATTATGCGAGAATCGGACATTTACGCAATCATTAGCTAAAAAATTCAAAGCCTATGGCAACCGGAAAAATCATCCGTTACAATGCTGATGCGCGAGCCAAGCTGCTCGCTGGAGTAGATGCCCTTGCCAATGCGGTGAAAGTCACCCTTGGGCCTCGGGGCCGTAATGTAGCCATTGAGAAGAAGTTTGGTGCGCCGCTCATCACCAAAGATGGGGTCACCGTCGCAAAGGAAATCACCCTTAAAGACCCCTTAGAAAACCTCGGCGCCCAAATGGTGAAGGAAGTCGCCTCTAAGACAGCGGATGTCGCTGGGGACGGCACCACCACAGCTACGCTGCTGGCTCAGGCGATCTTCCGAGAAGGGCTCAAGAGCGTAACCGCCGGCGCCAACGCCATGGAAATCAAGCGCGGTATTGATGAGGCGGTCAAAGTAGTAGTAGAGGAACTCAAGAAGATCAGCCGCCCTATCACTAGCTCTAAGGAGATCGCCCAAGTGGCTACCCTCTCTGCGAATGGCGATGAGGAGATTGGCAAGCTAATCGCTGACGCCATGGAAAAAGTCGGTAAGGATGGCGTCATTACGGTAGAGGAGTCCCGCAACATTGAGACCTACCTGGAGGTCGTGGAAGGGATGCAGTTTGATCGAGGGTATATCTCGCCCTATTTCGTCACCAACCCTGATAAGATGGTGGCGGAGCTGGAAGATGCGCTCATCCTCATCCACGACAAGAAGATCTCTGGCATGAAGGACCTCCTGCCGATCCTAGAGCAAGTGGTTCGGATGGGTAAGCCGCTCCTCATCATCGCCGAAGATGTAGAGGGGGAAGCGCTCGCTACGCTGGTCGTGAATAAGCTGCGCGGCACGATCAAGGTCGTAGCCGTCAAGGCGCCAGGCTTCGGGGATCGACGCAAAGCTATGCTGGAGGATATCGCTATCCTCACCGGCGGCACGGTTATATCCGAAGAGCAAGGCTACAAGCTGGAGCATGCCACCCTGGACTACCTCGGCAAAGCGAAAAAGATCACGGTAGATAAGGACAATACCACCATCGTCGGCGGGCAAGGCAACCCCGACCAAATCAAGGCTCGGGTCAACCAAATCAAAGCGCAAATTGAAACTACCACATCGGATTACGACCGCGAAAAGCTGCAAGAGCGTCTGGCTAAGCTCTCTGGTGGAGTAGCTGTGCTGTATGTCGGCGCCGCCACCGAGGTAGCTATGAAGGAAAAGAAGGCCCGCGTAGAAGATGCGCTGCATGCGACCCGAGCGGCTGTGGAAGAGGGTATCGTGCCAGGTGGGGGTGTTGCCTACCTACGCTGCTTGCCTGCCCTCCTCCCCGGCAAAGGCGGCATCAATGACCGACTGCTGAAAGGGGATACGGGATACGGCGTGGATATCGTCCGCCGAGCGCTGGAAGAGCCCCTGCGCCAAATCGCCTACAACGCCGGCAAAGAAGGCGCTATCATCGTAGAGAAGGTGCGCGAAGGAGAGAAAGACTATGGTTGGAATGCTCGCACCGAGCAGTTTGAGAACCTCTACGAGAGTGGCGTAGTAGACCCCACCAAGGTCGCTCGCGCAGCGCTGGAAAATGCCGCTTCTATCGCTTCGCTTCTGCTCACCACTGAATGCGTGGTAGTAGAAGAGCCCGAGGAGGAAAAAGCGCCTGCTCGCCCCGGCGGCGACATGGACTTCTAAAAGACCCTCGTCCTAAGACCACCTATGGCGGGCTGAACGCCCGCCTTTTTTATTATTGTGAGGGACCCTACTGATTTTTGTACCTTTGCCGAGAGAATGGGGCGTATCTTGGCGATTGACTACGGTGTGCGTCGTACAGGTCTAGCTTGGAGCGACCCGCAGCGGCGCGTGGCCCTGCCCTTAGACACCGTAGAGACAGCCCAGCTGTGGGAGAGGCTCTCTGACCTCTCTGCACAGATAGAAGGAGTGATTATAGGCTACCCTCGTCGGCTTAGCGGGCAGCCCACCGATACCACAGCGGCTGTAGAGGCATTTGCTGCCGAATGGCAGCGGCGGTACCCACACATACCTCTAACCTTCGTGGAAGAGCGCCTCTCTACGCAAGCCGCCCACCGACATGCCCAAAGCCTCCCCCCCCGCACTCGCAGGGATAAGGGCATCTATGACCAAATCACCGCTACCCTACTCCTCCAAAATTACCTCTCGCGCCCGCGGCTATGATACGCCCTATCGTTCTGTACGGCTCGCCGATTCTGCGCCAGAAAGCCGCCCCTGTAGACCTTGCCGACCCTGCCCTGCCGCAGCTCATTGAAGATTTATGGGATACCATGTACAATGCCGAGGGTGTAGGTTTAGCCGCTCCGCAGATCGGCGTCTCTAAACAAGCTTTTGTGATAGACGCAAAAGCCCTTCAAGAACCCGATGAACCGCCTTTTCGGGGGGTCTTTCTCAACCCCAAAATCCTACAGGCAGAACCTGCCTGCGTGCCCCACGAAGAGGGGTGTCTAAGCCTCCCAGGACTGCGCGAGCGCATCTATCGCCCAGCCGCTATCACTGTCGCCTACTATGATGAGAAAGGTCAACTGCAAGAAAAAAAACTGAGCGGCATCGTAGCACGAATATTTCAGCATGAGTACGACCACCTTTTAGGGCAGCTCTTCATTGATTACCTTTCGCCTCTCAAAAAGCAGCTTATCCGCCCTAAGCTACGCGAGATTCAGCAGGGCCTCATAGAAGCCGCCTATCCGACGCTCTATGCAGTTTGAGTTAGACACGCCTTACAGTTACCTTCCCCTACTTGTAACGGCGGGGACTTTGGCTTTAGCGCTACTGGCTTTACCGTCCGATCGGAGCTGGACTTGGCGATGGATGCTCGTAGCTCTGCCCTGGGCCGCTGAAATCGGCCACATCGGCGAAGGGACTGACCTGACCCTGCCTCCTGACGCCTTCGCTGCGATTCTGGGTCTAATCGCCTTAGTACAACTTGCTCTCTTGCAACCCTATCGCCTCGGCCAGCTCTGGCAGCAGCATAGCCTTTTCCGATGGCTCCTCCTGTATTTCCTCTGGATGGGTATCGTAGCGATAGCCTTCTCTACAGAGCCCCTCATATCAATCAAGTTTTGGGTAAGCCAAGGGGCTTACTTTGTGGCTTTTGGCCTGACAGG
>CALKJV010000097.1 GCA_937995505.1 uncultured Bacteroidia bacterium
ATATCCACAAGGCCTCGTACGTCATGACCGTTTACTGGCCCAAAATACCGCAAACCTAAACTCTCAAATAGCACTGCTGGCCGGGATAGTAGAAAAGTGAACATCTCTTCTAACCGAGCAGCGTAATCGCGCACCGGAGCGCCCAGTCGCTCCTGCAAGCGGGTTAGAAATCGCCAAATCTCTTCCCGAAACCGATTGTAGGTTCGCGAGGCCGTAATCCCTGCCAAATAGTCCTTTATGGCGCCGACATTGGGGTCAATGGACATCTGGTTGTCGTTGAGGATAATGAGCAGGTCTGGCTGCAAGGCACCGACGTTATTGAGCCCTTCGTATGCGAGTCCTGCGGTGAGGGCCCCATCGCCAATCACAGCTACGACTTTGCGATGGGTCTGCCCTGTATGCTTGAGGGCTTCTACCATGCCCAGCGCAGCCGAGATAGAAGTAGAGGAGTGCCCGACTCCAAATGTGTCATACGGCGACTCCTCCCGCTTAGGGAAGCCCGAAATACCGTCCTTAAGGCGGTTAGTATGAAAAATAGCTCTACGGCCTGTGAGTACCTTATGCCCGTACGCCTGGTGGCCTACGTCCCATACAAGTAGGTCTTCAGGGGTTTGATAGACATAATGTAGGGCCACAGTAAGTTCTACTACACCTAAACTCGCCCCGAAGTGGCCTCCATACCGCGAGGCATGCTCAATGAGAAAGGCGCGCAGCTCTTCTGTCAGCTGAGGGAGCAGCTCTTCTGGCAGCTCTCGCAGCTGGGCAGGATACTCTATTTGACGGAGCAGAGAGCCTACAGGAGTAGGATTAGGGCTCATAAGTGGGCAAAGATAGCGTGTTTAACAAAGAAAAGGTCCGTAGCGGCTGCCAATCAGTGAAAATAATCCGATAGGCGGCTTCCAGCGAGGGCCAGGTGAGAGGCTCTTTCGGAAGGGCGCCACCTAACCGAGTCAAGAGCGCAGCGAGAAAAATTTGCAGGCTCTGCGCTATGTCTTCTTTCTGGTCTAAGGCTATAAGCTGCTCTCTCACCCAGGCAAAAAGGGTCGGGTCAGGTGCCCCTAAGCAACGGGAAAGCCACTCTATGGCTAAGAGAAGGTACGGATAGCGGAGCGGGTCGTTGTAAAAACGCTGATAAGGGTAATCCCAGTCTATTTCAGCGACCCGCTGCAGCTCACGCTGGGGGCGTATTCGCAGGCGCATGGTGAGGAGGCTCCCTATTGGCCAGGTACTTCCTTTTGCACCTAAAAGCAGAGCCGAAAGCGTGCCTTCCGCTTCGGTATGCAGGCGCAGCACTCGGCTACGCTCTCGGAAAGGATAGCTCTGGAGAAGCAGGGCTCGCGTTTTGACTTCAGCGCTCATGTGATTTGGGCTGTGAGCGTACAAGGTAGCCAACGAGCAGCTATCTCAAGGTCCCTCTCCAACTCCTCGTAAGTCGTGCGCCAGGCATCTAACTGCTGAGGCGAGACGGCTGAGAGAGGGTCTGTCGTAAGAGGGCTACGCAGGTAAGCAGGCAGAAAAAGGGTTTCTTGGAGCAGGTGCTGATGCTGAAGGTGGACACGCAAGGCCTGCATGACGGCTTCTGGGGCGTCTAGCACGAGCCAAGGGGTTTCAGCCAAAAATTGAGCGAGGGGCGTAGCACTCCAAGGCCTATGGAGAACGGCCTCAACCCACTCTGAGCGTCGGCTTAGGGGAAGCCACCGGGTAGCCATGCCCCCTTCCGAGAGCACGGCGGTCAGTTGGCGAGCTGTCATCCCGCCTTCCACACACCAGAAAATCGTAGCCGATGTCTCCCGAAGCCTCAAAATACGCCGCCACTGAGCCGCATCTTTGCCGGCTACTACATACAATCGTATCACCCTAGTCTATAACGATTATTTTGCCTATGGCGCTTCGGCGGTTTTCTGCGTCAATTGCGCCTACGAGGTATAAGCCTGGATTCACCCGTTCTCCAGAGACCGTACGCAAATCCCACACTGCTTGCCCGCCGAAGCTCCGCAAAAGGCGCACCTGCTGCCCATCTGGTGTAAAAATTCGCACGGTACTCCCCTCTGAGAGGCCCCGAATGCCCACCCAGCCCGAAAAGCCCCGAGAAACCGGATTAGGAAAGATGTGCAGACTATCTAAGCTCTCAGAGGGCTCCGTAGCCCAATCGCGATAGCTTACGGTTCCGCCCGCTGTAATCATAAATACTTCACCTGTAAGGTCCCAGGGGCGGATGCGATATACAAGGTTACTGGGCAGGGGGCTATTGGTATTGTCAAAGTTGGCGATTTGGCGGTTACCTTCTGGGCTCAGCACATATACGCCCCTACTGAAGGTGCCCACCCATTTTCGGTTTTGTCCATCCACAGCGATGTCTGTGATGGTTTCTTCCTCTAAGAGGTAGCGATTTTCCACGACAGGCAGGGAGACTGTAAGAGTACCATCAAAAGGATCCCCATAGAGCACTGCGACGCCTTTGTCAGTTCCAAGCCAGATTGCCCCTGACCTATCGGCTGCCAGGGCATACAGCGTAGTGGAAGGTAGACCCGGGAGTGACCTTCCCCCTGGGCCGTAAAGCACAGAGCGATAACCCGCGAGATTATCCGGGGAGCCGCGATCATCAATAACTCGGATATTGCCATTTCGGTATAAGACCCACTTGTACCCTCGCGTATCTATGCGCACGAGGAAGGCGGACCCATCTTGATAAGGTAAGGCCTGCCAAGCTCTCCGTGCAGGCACATAGAAGCAGATGTTTCGTTCGCCTAATTCTTTCACGGCCCATAGGGTTCCGTTTGCATCCCGAGCCAAGCTTTTGAAGCGCAATACCATCGGCTTCCCATTTGCATCAGGTAAGATTCCATCAAAAGGGCTATTGTAAGCGGTGAAGGTATCTACGGTTCCCTCAAGACTTATGCGCAAGATGCCCGGCTCTGTGCCCACCCAGATAGCGCTTCCATCCCATACAGCTTCGGTGGCGAAAAAGAAAGTACGAGGCCCCACACTCAAACGGATCTCCTGGCCCCTTTGAGCCCCATGGGGGTAGAAGGTAGCAATAGCCCCGAAGCTTGAGCCCCACAGTGTACTCCCGCCATGCAGAAAAAACACCCCTTGCGGTAGAGGGAGTACTTCTGTAACCGAACCCGCTCGCAGACGCTGATACGAATCCGTATAGACCTGTCCCTGCGGGCTAGTAGCTATAGCGCCAGTCCAATTCGTAGCTACCGCCCAATACTGAGCGGTAGGATCGCACCAGAGGGCCTGCGGACCTGGGTTCCAGACTTGCCCTACAGGTGTACGCCCTGAAAAGAAAAGGATATTAGTATCTTGAGCGGCGATAGCCCATCCCCCGCGCTCTCCTGCGATAAACCGAGGGACTTTGCCCTGTAAAAAGTCCAGGGGAGGGTGTAGTTGCCAACCATTCCCCTCTTCCCAGCGCAGGAGGGTATCTTTGTACAGTAGCAGGAATCCCTCGGGCGTCTCTGCCCAACCCCGCCAGTACTGCAAGCTATCTGGCAAAAGGTGCCCTGGACCGGAGATTTTTTCCCAGGGGCCGACCCATGGCAAGCCTGCACGAAGCCGATAGAGGCTGCTGCGGGTACAAGCCCAGACTTGGCCATTCACCCAGCGTATCCGTTCTACCGGGGTGGCAAACCGCTCCCCCACCAGCTGCGACACCGAACCCAAGACCCGCCGCCGGCTTTTCTGCCAGAAAACTATCCCAAAATCGGTCGCAATCGCAAGCGTATCTCCTTTCGCATGGAAGCCTCGGATAGCACGAGCAGTGTAGATAGTATTAACGGCTATATCCCGAAAAATCTCCAGCTGTTCTGGTCCAGACCCATACTGCACCCGCCCATCCTCATATCCAATAAAAATCTGCCCTGAATAGGGATCCCCATAAATAGCCGTGGGCTGCGCATACAGGAGCCCATTTGCTCGGGTGAGCTCTGTATAAGTACCTCGCTCGGCATCAATCAAAGCGATTCCCTCTGCCCCTAAGCACCAGAAATAAGGCGGTACATACGCCACATCCTGCACATAACCGAAGTGCGCATACACCCCCCATCGCCCAATAGCTACTCCTCCCTGCGCATACACAATCGCGCATAGCGCTGCCAGACGCCACATGTCTACAAAGCTAAAACACTTTCTCGCGCAAATCGCAGGAGTCTGAGAAATCGCTATTTTTGTTAAGTTTGTCTCTCTACGCAGAATGCGAGTCTTCCTCGGGCTTAGCCTTACCCCAGAAGTGGTAGGCTGGATCCTTCGGCATAAGCCGTTGCTCTTGCCAGCGGGTTCCCGTTGGCTCCCTCCCGAGCAGTGGCATATTACCTTAGTGTTTATCGGCGAGCAGCCTGCGGAAAGGATAGAAGCCCTACATGCTGCGGTAGAACCCCTACTCCAAGGACATCCAGCCATCCCCATTCAACCCTCCTATATCGGCTGGCAAAAGCGAACCCTTTGGGTACATCTACATCGGTCAAACACCCTAGAGAGCTTAGTACGGAAACTCCACCAGGCGCTCAACTTGCCTTTTCACCCTCCATTCCGGCCACACATTACGATAGCGCGTGCCAAGGAGCCGCTCTCCTGGGAAGCCCCTCCCCCAGCAGACACGCCCACCTTTACACTAACGACGGCTTACCTCTATCAATCTGTGCTCAAGCCGAGTGGGGCAGAGTATATCCCGCTCAAGCGATACCTTTTTGATATCAGTCTGCCCCGATGAAGAGGAGTTCTGTGCGTCGGTTGAGGGCCCTGCCGGCCTCTGTACGATTGTCTGCCACGGGCCGAGACGCTCCATAGCCCTGAGCTCGTATTCGTTGCGCGCTAATCCCTCTCTGTACCAGAAACTGCCGCACGGCTTCTGCCCGACGCTGAGAAAGGGCCTGATTGTAAGCTTCGGAGCCTGAGCCATCCGTATGGCCTTGCACTTCTACAATCCAGGAAGGATTTGCCTTAAGTAGCCGAACTACCTCTTCCAGCTCAACCTCAGACTCAGGCCGCAAGTCAGCTTTGTCAAAGTCAAAAAATACATTGCGTAAGGTGAGCCGGCTGCCTTTCTGCAAGCGCTCCAAAGGCACCAGGAGCTCATAAGCGGTATCAGCTCGCGACAGATCAAAGTGTCCACTATAAAAGAGATAGCCCTTAGCTTTTGCGAAGAGGGCGTAGCGCTGGCCTAAGGGCAAAGAGGTTAGAAACTCCCCAGAGGCCTGGTTTGCGGTCAGGCTGCGGATGGTATCTCGGGTAGTTACCGAGACGATGAGGACTTCTGCGGGCACAGCCTGCCGGGTCTGAGCATCTACTACTCGCCCTCGCACATAAGTAGCGACCTGCTGAGGGCGGATTTCCGGCCAGAGCGGGAAGGCGTAAATATCTTCTTTTCCATAGCCCCCTTCTCGCTCCAGCGCAATGTAGCCTATCTCCCCGCGAGCATCCACGCAAAGGGTCTGCTCATCCGCCGAAGTATTAAGCGGATAGCCTAAGTTTTTAGGTTGGGTCCAGCCTGTATCTGTAAGATAAGCTACAAAAATATCCTGCCCGCCCATTCCGGGGTGGTAGTCGGAGGCGAAATACAGCGTACGGCCATCTGCCGCTATCATGGGGCTGTATTCATTGCCGGGCGTGTTGATGGAAGGGCCGAGGTTAACAGGCTTTTGCCAGCGGCCATCCCGCCAATCGGAGTACCAGATGTCGCTTCCACCGAGCCCACCCGGCCGGCCAGAAGCGAAGTATAGTCTCCGCCGATCGTGGGTAAGGGAGGGATGCGATTCCCATGCGGAAGTGTTAATCTCAGGTCCTAAGTTTTGTGGGGGCTGCCAGTCTGTACCCATCAGCTCTGAGAAGTACAAATCACACGAGCCCCTCCCATCTATGCGGTCGCACAGGGTGATAAACGCCCATTGCCCGTCTGCAGAAAAGAAGGCTGCCCCTTCATTTTTGGGGGAATTTATCGGGGGGCCGAGCGGCTGCGCGGGTCGCCAGCGACTGGTAGCTTCGTCTCGCTCTGCCCAATATAAGTCCTCGTCTGGGCCTTGCAGGGGATTGGGAGGGGCGTCCGGTTTCGGTCGCCGAGAAGTAAAGTACAAACGCCGCCCATCTGCCGTGAGGCTAGGAAGGTACTCTTCGTAAGGGCTATTTACCTCGGGACCCATATTTTTTGGGCGAAAAGGCACAGGGTTTTTGATGAGTTGGGCGGCACTTAAGCTCTGGCTTAGAAGGAGAGCGCCTTCGTCTTGAAGGCTACGAGGCATGTGCCCCACGGCTACCCTCACGAATTCCTTCCACACAGCAGCCGCAGAGTCATAAACCATTTGGGCCATGTAGGCTTTCCCTCGGAAATACAAAGCCCAAGCTCGTCCCGCTGCTGATCGCCCCCGAAGCCCTTCTATGCGTCGCGCCACCTCCGCAGCAGCCCCATACTCCTGCTGCGCCAGGTGCAGCTTGCCTTTGAGGATCCAGGCGTCTTCGTACGAAGGCTCCAAGCGGAGGGCTTCCTCAACAGAGCTCATCGCTTGGGCGATTTGCCTCGCCTGGATAGAGCGAATAGCACTCAGATACAAATCGTAAGCGCGCTTGGAGATTCCCTTGGGCGGCGTACCCTGCGCAAAGAGTAGCCCTATCCCCAATACCCAAAATGCCCGTCTCATGGAATAGCAAGATAACGATGCCATTGCATACTGAGGCGCCAATGGGGGTTTTCTTTGAGGTAAGCGAGAATCCACTCTAAGGCAGCGGATTGGTATGCCTGGGGTTGGAGGAAGGCGGGTAGGTTAGGCTTGCAGCGAGCCCGCTGGGCCTCTGCCCACAGAAGGTCGCTCCGACTATGAACTACTACCTTCAGTTCGTGCGCAAGCTCGTAATAAACAGGATCGGGCTCGCGAAAGCGCTTGGGGGAAAAGGTAATCCAGTCCGGAAGGGTAGAAGGGGGCGCATGCGCTCCAGAAGTCTCCAGCTGGATAAATAGTCCCACCGCCCGCAAAGTCTGTATAAGTGCCGATAGAGAATGTAGAGTAGGCTCGCCGCCCGTGAGTACCACGTGTCGGGTAGGAGTCTGCGTTACCCATGCGAGCATTTCTGCGGGCGTGTAGGTAGGCCAGCCCTCCTGGGGCCAGCTATGCCGAGTATCACACCATGAACACCCGACATCGCATCCCCCCAGCCGGAGAAAGTACGCGGGCTTCCCCGCCCAGAAGCCTTCTCCCTGTAAGCTATAAAAGTGCTCTACGATAGGATACACTGGAGCAAGCTTAGTCATGGAAAGAAGGGGATTTCGGGAGTAAACCCCGCCGTCGGAGAAACTCCCGCTGGGCGGAGAAGCTGGGAAGTTGCGGCTCTAACTCAGAGCGACGCTTGTAAGTGCCATCAGGCTGCAATACCCATGCGTGTCGCGTGTCTGCCAAAAGGGTTTCTGCGATTTGGATAGCCTGCTCGGCTACTTTCGGGTCGCGCAGGGGATAGGCTACCTCTACCCTTCGGTCTAAGTTTCTGGGCATCCAGTCTGCACTGCCGGACCAGACAAAAGCCTCGTCGCCCCGCCAGAAAATATACAAGCGGCTATGCTCCAAAAAACGCCCAATCAAACTATGCACTCGCACGGTCGGGCTCACGGGGAGGCCAGGTACCAGGCAGCATATGCCACGAATTACTAAGTCCACAATCACCCCCGCCATAGAAGCTTTGTACAAAGCCCGTATCATCTCTGCATCTACCATCGCATTCATCACGAGAAGGATGCGGCTAGGCTGCTCAGGGGTATGGGCCGCTATGCACGCCTCAATCTGCTCAAGAAACATCTCGCGCAAGTTTTCAGGTGCCACAGCGATGCGCCGCCACTGCTTCTGGCCGGAATTTCCAGTGAGATAGTTGAAAAGCTCAGCTAAGTCTCGCGTAATCTCTGGATCGGAAGTGAGCAGCCCAATATCGGTGTACATCTGGGCAGTTTTCTCATTGTAGTTTCCTGTGCTGAGGTGGGCATAGAGTCGTAGGGCTGGCCCCTCTCGGCGGACCACTAAGGTGCCTTTGGTATGGATTTTTAGGCCAAGCATACCATACACGACATTAGCGCCGGCTTTCTCCAGTTCTCTGGCCCAGTAGATGTTTGTCTCCTCATCAAAGCGCGCTTTTAGCTCAATGAGCACTGTAACTTGCTTTCCTCGGTCTACAGCCTCTCGCAGCGCTTGGACGATGAGAGATCTTTCGCCAGTGGTGCGATATAAGGTCTGTTTGATAGCAAGAACATTAGGGTCTCGAGCTGCTGCCTGCACAAACTCCACCACTGGGGCGAAGCTATCATAAGGATGATGCAAAAGCACATCTCCCGCCCCCAGAGTATCAAATATACTCGCTGTACCCTGTAGTAGGAGTGGGGTGTAGGGAATGAAGGGTCTATCTAAGAGACTAGGCTCATCTACTTCCTCAATGATATCCCAGAGGCGCTCCAGTCCCAGAAGTCCATCTACTTCGTACACATCCTCTGCCTCAAAGCCCAGCTCATCCATGAGGAAGCGAAGGTTTTCGGCGGGCATACCTGTTGTTGTCTCAAATCGCACTACATCTCCCAGTCGCCGTTGTCGGAGGCTTTTTTCTACCAGCGCCAAAAGGTCGTCGGCCTCGGCCTCTGAGATTTCTATGTCTGCGTCGCGCGTAAGACGAAAAAGATACGAGCCTTTCACTCGCCGTCCAGGAAAAAGATCTTCTAAAAAAAGCCCTACCAGGGACTCTATGGGCACAAACCCATACCGATGGCTAGAATGGATAGGAACAAAGCGAGGCAGCACCTGGGGGATGGGCACCAGCGCCGACCCTTCTCGGAAAACTACCCACAGAATATACTCTAAACCCCGTAAAGGAGGTACGGGATGTGCCGAGTCAAGCGCTAAAGGCGTCAAAAGCGGAAATACCTTATCTTGGAAATATTTGCGTAGGGTGTCGCGGGGTAATCGAGCAAGTCGTCGCCCTTGGTAGATATAGATAGACTCTGCCTCTAGCGCCGGCAAGAAGTGTTCGGAAAAGATTTTTTGGGCCCGTTGTACTAGCTGGCGGGCGCGCTCTCGTATCTTCTGCAAAGTCTGGCGGGGCGTAAGCCCATCTGGGCCGCGTTCTCGAACCCCTGCCCGAATTTGCTCCTTGATCCCCGCTACCCGAATCATAAAGAATTCATCCAGATTGCTGTAAAAGATAGACAAGAAGCGCATCCGGCTGAGCAAAGGATGCGCTTCGTGGAGGGACTCTTCTAAGACTCGTGCGTTGAATTCCAGCCAGCTTAGCTCTCGGTTGAGAAAGAGTTCAGGCCGGCTTAGGTCTACCATGTCAGCCGCAGGTGGACTCTCCATACGCCGCCCGAAGGTAAAAAATTTCTGTATCGGGGACTTGGGGGGCCAGCCCTACGCTGGGGCGATAGTAGGCTGCGCCAATCAAAGTTCCATCCGCTGCTTCTACCACGAAAGCATGCTGCCGAGCAAACCCGTACAATCCCACTTCCAGCCAGACATCGCTTAAGCGCTTGTGGTGTCCTTGTAAGCCAGCTGGGGCCATCCGATCGCCGGGCTTCCAACGCCGCAGTCGCAACGGAAAGGAAAGCTTAGACTTCTGCCACCAAAGCTCTCCCTTGGGCGGCCGCACTGGCATTGTCTCGGCGAGCCGGGTCGTACCTACCTCAATCTTCCAGAAACCCCACTGGTATTGGTTCTCTGAGGCGCTGATATACAAGTCGGGCCAGGCAGGGGTCCAGAGCGCAGCTTTGCCTACCTGCAACCCTCGGGGCACTCGCACAAACCGCAATCCCTTGAAGGTGCAAGCTGCGCCGACCTGGCCTTTTTGCCGGAGCCGCCACACTTGCTGAGCCTCACGCAGAGAAAGACCCCACCGCTCCCACACAACTGCATAAAACGCATCCCAAGCCCAAGCCCCTTTCATTTCTACTCCATAGGGCTGCGCCGTGAGGCCTCGGAGAGCCTGGCGCCTATACAGGCCATGCAGCCTTCGCCATTGCAGGCGATACAGCTTCCACCGCTGCCGCCATAAGATGGCTAAGGAGGGATTTAAGCGCTGGAGGTGCGGCAAGATCCACCACCGCACCTGGTTGCGTAAATACACCGGGGTATAGTTGCTTGTGTCCAGGCAGAAGGTCTCCCCACAGGCCCGCACGAAATCCATGACAGATTGTCGACTCACCCCTAGCAGGGGCCGCAACCATACCCCCCTCCGATAGGGAATACCCTGTAAGGTCTGAGGAGCCGCACTGCGCACGAAGCGATACAGAAGAGTTTCTAATAGGTCCTCTTGGGTATGGGCGGTCGCAGCCCAGCGAAACCCTTTTTCCCTTAGGAGGCGCTCTATCCAGTTATACCGCAGTGCACGCGCCTGAGCCTGTTTACTCTGATGGCTTTGCCACTCCTCGGGCCGTACTACATACAGATGCAGAGACCATCCGCGCCGCTGGGCAAAAAGCTGTACCCACTCTTGCTCTACTTGGGATGCCGATCCCCGCAGCTGGTAATTCACATGCGCCAGCTCAATCTTATACCCGAGTTCTGCAAGGATTAAGCTCAGCCCTACCGAGTCTGGCCCTCCACTAAAAGCTACGAGGAAAGTATCACCTGCAGCAGCATACTTCTCAAGTGGTTGAGCAACTGCGCGCAACAGTCGCTCAGGATTGCCCATCCTTTTCAGAAGGGCAGGTCCCCTTCGTTAGAGAGGTCAGGCGGTATAGGTTCTTCTTCGGAAGCAGGGAGAGACTTAGCTTCTGTGGGTTCTTCACTAGACGAGTCGGTAGAGGCGTAAGTCAGCACCCGAATATTATTCACACGGCACTCAAAGCTCACTCCCGGTGTATTATCCTGCCGAGTATAGAGGCGGACAGAGGGAGTACCTTCTACCAATACTGTGGCTCCCTTCTTGAGGAACTTGAGGACTTCGGTGCTATCCCCGGGATTGCGCCAATAAGTACATTCTACCCAGAGGGTACGCTCTTCGCCTCCAGATACTCGCTGCGTATGCGGGACAGAGAAGCGGATGATTTGGCCATTAGTTACGGAGCGTAGCTCAGCGTCTCGTCCTAAGCGCCCGGCCAAAATGAGTTTTGCGTACATATCAAGGCAAATATAGGTATTTTTCGGGATTGACTTTCATCCCGAACTCCATGACTTCATAGTGGAGGTGAGGAGCTATGGAATAGCCTGTAGAGCCCACATAGCCGATGATTTGGCCGCGCTTGACTTTTTGCCCTTCGGTTACAGCCAATCGAGAGAGGTGGGCGTACTTAGTAACTAGGCCATTCGTGTGATCTACTTCTACTTGAAGTCCGTAGCCCCCTCCATCCCATCCCGCGAAGCGCACCCGGCCGTCAGCCGTAACCCGCACAGGCGCTCCATAAGGAGCAGAGAAATCCAATCCCGTATGCATTTGCCAGGCCCCATGGAAAGGGTCTCGCCGCATGCCAAAATGGCTCACGATGGGGCCACTAATTGGCGCTATACAAGGCACATACGCTACATGAGTAAGCTGCTCTGAGATACGAGCCTGAAGGATGCCGTATTCTGACAAGAGTAGCCGGGATTGGTAGAGCATGCGTTCCATGGATCGCACTGGGGCCCCCCCCATCCCCCCTTCCCATACTTCGGTCGGCAAGGGAGGCAGGCCTGCAATAGGGCGGTAGAGCCGCTGCATCCGCTGGTGCAGCTGTTGCATTTGCACCTGATAGCGGATCAGCTGTCGCTCCAGTAAGTGCTTTTCCTGAAGCAAGGCCTGCCGCTGCCGTTCGGCGATACGGGTATAAAATCTCTCCCAGTGGCTATTCGTAAGGCCCAGAAGAAGTAGACCTCCTACAATCCCCCAAATCGTTTTTCTGCGCAGCGTGCGCCACACATCTGCTGCCCGCAAGGGGGCAGGCTGGTAAGTAAGGGTTCTTTCATCCCATTCAAAGCGATTAAGTAGCATGCCCATGCCAGTTTGCGCCGCCGCAAAAGTACTAAAAATCTGTGGTAAGACGCAAACGCATGATTCGTTTATTTCCAAAATCCACTACATACAGAAGCCGTCGGCTGTGTGCGACAGCGGTAGGACGCCGCATTTGGAGAGGGCCACTCCCCCGCCCTCCGAAAGAGACCCTAACGGGCCGGCGCTGCCCTGAAGCGGGTGGGGGCAAAATCCCCTCTAATCCCGATAGCGTAAAGACATAGACCGAGTCTAGCTCAGCATCGCATACGATGAGGTACGGGCGCGCTTCCCCGGTAAAGGCAATTCCCTCTGGCCGGCGAAACCGCCCAGGTGTGGCCAAGAACCCTTCTGCCAAGCTTGTATCCCCTTGGCTCCAACGACTTTGGACCTCATAAAAGCGACCCTGCTCACCTTCTCGGATTTCCACAGCATGGATGCGTAAGGGAAGGCCCGGCGCCGTAAGCCCTACCCAAAAGCCCTCTTTCTGCGACACTACGGGCGATTGGGGCGGCCGGGCCTGTACACACAGCCCCCATGCCCCCTGGAAAAAGTCTGTTTGTATCCCCGTGCTGGTCTGCACCGCAATCGCCTCCTGCCAAGCATCCATTTGATCAAAGAGCAGGACCGCGTCATCCGGCCCCCCAAACTTCAAGGGGTCCTTATCTGGACCTGTACGAGTTACATAGTACCTGCCATCCGCCAAAACCGCTATACGGCGAAACCGCACTAGCGTATCTGAGGTGGAGAAGGTAGTCTTGAAGTAAAAAGGATGGACCTGGCGGCGCACCACAGTCGCTTCGGAAAGGCCGTACCCTTGACTACCAATAGGTCGTATGCGATAAAGGGCTTCTAAGCGGTAGGTCTGCCCGCCGATGACCGTATCTATCGTAGCAGCTGCAAGCAGATCAAGCCTCCTATCCTGAGCAATCGCGTGCACCCTCGGCAGAGCAAAACGTCCTATCACCCGGCCTGCTTGATCTAAGCACACAATCTGCCCCGCCACCGAGTCGGCTACATAAATAAGCTCATCGTACCCGATGCATATATCTACGGGCCCCTCAAATCCCTCCCAATATGGCAAGATAGGTACATACGCGATAAGGGCCGCATCGTAATCGGGTACCTCTATGAAGCTCAGGTCGGTTTTTCGCCCGAAAAAGTCTCCACAGCCTACGAGGAGGAGCGGGAGAAGGATTCGGAAGGTTCTTTTAGCCATATTAGTCCGATACGATGTTGTAATCCTAAGCGGCCGAGCCATTCTGCGGCGTAGTCTATGCGCAAGCGCCCTCGGCCCAATCCCCGCATGAGCCCCACCCCTATCGTAGGCACATACTGTTCCACGAGGCCTAGCTTTTGGCCGGCCCGCAGATACAGAAACTTTCCGTAGCTATACTCAAACCCAAGCCGTAAGCTCTCGGCGTTATCATTGGGGTGGTTGAGTTGGAGAGCGGCTTGCAGATGATGGGCGCCTTTTTCCCACACTCTTAGAGCCCCTCCAATGGCGAAAAGGGTAGGCGCTGGATAAGAGCTTACAGTCACATCGGGGGCCTGGTTGGCGGAGCTGCGCCGCACCCGCAAGCGCGAGTTTGGCCCGAAGTTCTGCACAATCACTCCGAAACGGAAATCCCGCACATCCGTCTGATACAAAAACCCTACATCCACTACCCATGTGGTAGCCTGGAAGAAGTCTAGCTGCTCCCGCACTATCTTGAAGGCTCCCCCAGCCGAAAAGCGGTCACTAAACTCATAAGCATATACAGGGCCAGCTGCCCAATAAGTGGCTGAGAAGTATTCGCCAGTTCCCGTAGACTGGTACTCCGTACGGCGCTCTATCGGGCCGCTGGTGAGGAACTGCGCTTGGAGACCGACCCGATGGCTGCTGCGCCAGGGCAAAACAACACTCGCATACGAGTAGTCCAATCCCGCAATCCAAAAAGTATGGCTAAAAGCGGCTCCACTTCCTGAGATACGAGACAGCGCGCCTGGATTCCAATACGCGCCAAAAGGGTCTTCGCGGAGAGCTATTGCCGCCCCCCCTAGGCCTACCGACCTGGGAGAAGGATCTATGCGCAAAAAGGTAAGGGCAGATACGCCGACCCGCTGCCCACCGAGATTCGGGAGCAGCTGAGCCCAACTGAGCCCCCACAGAAAAGCTATACATGCTCGCACCAGCGCAAGTGTATATCAGTTCGGTAAAGTTTCTGCAAAGGCAGGTAGCGGTTCTATGCCCAGGGTAGCGAATAGGGCTTGGTCGTCCGCTAAGTCAGCGTTTGGGGTTGTAAGGAGCTTCTCACCGAGAAAGAGGGAATTAGCCCCTGCTACAAAGCACAAGGCCTGTTCCACGGGAGAGAGGCGCTCACGCCCGGCCGCCAGGCGAATCTTACTTTTCGGCATGAGGATGCGCGCCGTAGCGATCGTCCGCACCATTTCCCATACTGTAGGGGGTTCTCTATCCTGCAAAGGGGTTCCTTCTATGGGCACTAAGGCATTGATGGGCACGGATTCGGGATGGGGGTTTAGCGTGGCAAGGGTATATAAGAGATCTATTCGGTCTTCTTCTCGCTCCCCAAGTCCCAGAATCCCCCCTGTACAGAGCGTAAGACCTGCATCCCGCGCAGCCTGTAAAGTATGCAAGCGATCGGCATACGTGCGCGTGGTGATTACCTGATTATAGTACGCCTCAGAGGTGTCTAAGTTGTGGTTGTATGCGGTGAGGCCAGCTTCTTTGAGGGCTTGGGCCTGTTGAGGCGTGAGCATGCCAAGGGTAGCGCAGACCTCTAGGCCTAATCCCCGTACCGTGCGAACCATCTCCAGCACCCGCTCAAAGTCGCGGTTGTCGCGCACGGCCCGCCAAGCAGCTCCCATGCAGAAACGGGTTGCTCCTGCGGCTTTGGCTTGCTCAGCTGCCTGTCGCACTTCCTCCACAGACAGCAGCTTATGTACTTGTACCCCTGTCTGATAGCGTACGGACTGCGCACAGTAGGCACAGTCTTCCGAGCATCCGCCTGTCTTGATAGAGAGAAGGGTACAGGTCTGCACTTGGCCAGGTGTGTGATAGTAGCGGTGCACTGCCGCAGCCTCCTGGATGAGCGCTAAAAGAGGCCGCCGATAGAGGGTAGCCACCTCCTCTCTTTGCCAGTCGTGCCGCACGGAAAAACTTTCCATTGAGCAAAACTACATACTTTGGCTCATGCTAAGGCCCAAAAAACTTTGGGCATCTCTCTGGCGTGGGCTTTTCGCTATGGTAGCATTCCCTGTAGCGCTGCTGTACGGCATAGGGATTACCCTGCGGAATTTCCTGTATGACCGACGGTGGCTCCCTGTGCACCGCCTGCCCTGCTACGTAGTGAGCGTGGGCAACCTCTCAGTTGGCGGTAGCGGAAAAACCCCTTTCACCCTCTACCTCATCCAGTGGCTCCACCAGAAGGGCATAAAAGTAGCTTACCTGAGCCGGGGCTATGGGAGAAAAACTCGGGGGTTCTTAGAGGTTTCGCTCAATACCTTAGAACCGGCACAGAAGTATGGAGACGAGGCTGTTTTGGCTAAGCTACGCTTTCCTGAAGTGCCCGTAGCCGTCGCAGAAGATCGCTTCCGGGGCGGATTAGAACTCCTCCAGCGCCACCCCGACCTCCAAATCCTCGTCCTGGATGATGGCTTCCAACATCGCAGCCTGCACCGAGACCTGGATATTCTCATCGTGGATGCCTTCCTCCCCCCAAAGCAGGACTGGCTTTTACCCTTTGGCCGGCTGCGAGAACCTCTACGCAGCTATCGGCGCGCAGATCTTATCATCTTCAACCAGAAAAATACTCCCTCTCGCAAGCTCCGTACAGGCTGGCTGCGCCGAGCAGGTAAGCCGGTCTTACGCTTTCACTATGAGGCCCGCGAACTTATCTCGGCTTTCGCCGAGCTACCTAATCTAACCCTGGATAGCCTGCGTTACAAAAATGCCTTCGCTTTTTGCGGCATAGCGACTCCCCAGAGCTTCTTAGACACTCTGCGGGCGATGCAGGTGTATGTCTTACACTTAGAAAGTTACCCTGACCATCGAGCTCTCTCTGTACGAGAGGCAGAGTCCCTCGCTCGCAGGTATCGGAGAGTAAAGCGTCTACGCAACCTACCAGAACTGCTCCTCCTCACTACCGAAAAAGACCTTGCCCGGCTCTACGATAGCCCCGCCCTCTCTGCGTTTAGTGACTTACCTTTGTACGCCTTACGCATCTACATGCAGCCGGATGAACCAGAGCAAGCACATACCATTCTATCTAACCTTTTCGCTTCCCTTCTGACCCATGACCACACCCGAAGCATATAGCCACTTTCGTGAGACGCTGGAGTATATTCGGCGGTACTTTACTGGCGAAGTAGAAGTTGGTATCGTTTTAGGTACAGGGCTGGGCCGCCTCGCCGAAGCTATAGAAAAAGAACACCAACTCGCCTATAACTTCATTCCCCACTTTCCTATCAGCACCGTAGAAAGTCATTTTGGGCGCTTGATCTTCGGTCGCCTAGGCGGGAAGCGTGTGGTCGCCATGCAAGGGCGCTTCCACTACTATGAGGGGTATAGCATGTACCAAATCACCTACCCCATTCGGATTATGAAGCTTCTCGGTGCCCACACCCTCCTGCTCTCTAATGCAGCAGGCGCTGTCAACCTCTCCTATCAGATGGGCGACCTGATGATTATTCGCGACCATATCAATCTACTCCCTGAAAATCCCCTTCGCGGTATAAACTTAGACCAATTAGGGCCGCGCTTCCCTGACATGAGCGCGCCTTACCATCCCGAGCTTATCCAGAAGGCCCGAGCCATAGCCCAGCGTCTCCAAGTGCCTCTACATGAAGGGGTTTATGCCGCCGTATCCGGCCCTAACTTAGAAACCCGCGCCGAATACCGTTATCTACGCATCATTGGCGCTGATGTCGTTGGTATGTCTACCGTACCCGAGTGCATCGTCGCAAACCACATGGGCATGCGGGTCTTTGCCATGTCTATCATCACGGATATTGGCGACCCAGACAACCTGCGCCCCGTCTCCTTAGAGGAAATCATCCATGTCGCAAATCAAGCCGAGCCTAAGCTCACCCAAATCTTTACGGAGTTGATACGCTCTCTTTAGTGGTGCCTATCTGCCTTACCCTTTCTAGGGCTCTCTCTCTGGGCGCGGGGGATCGGCGCAAACCTCCTCCTAGGGACTATCAGCTTAGAGGGGGCGGAGGCCTCTGGGGGCTACTTGGAAGGACTCTCTGGGGAATTGGGGCCCTTCTCTCTGCGCAAAACACCCAAATACTAGACGGGGTAGCCGACACGGCAGGACACCCTCCCGTGTACCAACCCGCGTATTTTCCTTGGTACGACCCGACGGATACTTTTGCTGGGCTAGTGCTGCGAGCAGGACCTCTCAAGCCCTACCTACGGTGGCAATACGGTGCACCTCTCTATGAGGAAACTGCCACCGCCTTTCCGCCCCTCTCTCAAACGCCCTATCTCTTGCGCAGCTTGCCTTTAGTGAAAACTAGCAAGCCTTACACTCGGGTGCGCTTCGACCAGTCAAGCCGCCGTACGCAGCTCCTCTCCGTGTACCACGCTCAGTACGTCCGTTCTGCGAAGCAGCCCTTAGAGGGCGGTTTGAGTACAGCTTATCGCCGCCGTACCCGAGAAGGGGAATACCTTAGTGAAACGGTAGACCATTACGGCGTTGGGATAGGAGGCTTTGTACGGTGGCGAGAACAGTTGTCGCTTCGCGCCGAAACAGGCTGGAATCAGCTCCAAGATCTCTTCCATGGGGGCATCCTCTATGATACGACCCGCTCTCCGTGGACGGCGTTTGAGAAGCAAAGTCAACGCGTGCGTATCTCGGGGCTTCGTTGGCGTCGCTGGTATCGCTACCTGCGTGGGGAAGCCGCTCTCAAGCTTACCCCGACCCTCTGGTTGCAACTGGAGGCCAGACTCACCGAAGACCGCCTACAATCGGAAAGTCCCTCTCCCCAAATACCACTCTCACCTTTCTGGGGAGATAGCACTGAGCTGCGGTGGGGCATTCGCCAGAAAGAACAAACCGTAGCCGTCTCGCTCCACGAGACTACAAGAGGCTATCTACGCGCAGGAACCGAAAGGCTCCAATTGGATACCGACACGATCTTCCTGCCCTGGGAGCTCAGAAGCTTTCTGGTAGAAGGAGGGCTTTGGCTGGGGGCTTTGCACCTATCAGGCCGATATCAATGGTGGCTTCAGACAAGCAGTCCCCAAGCCCGCAAGGAAGCCTCAGCCGTATGGCACAGGGGCTCCTATGAGCTAGGGGTAGCCTATCAATCTCAACCCCTCCCATGGATAGCCTATCAGGCCCAGTTTTGGCGGGCGAACTTTCCCCCTAACGAGACCCGTACCCGCTTTTGGGCGGCCTATCGCTTGGGAGAAGGCGACTCCACTCTCCCACCGCTGCAGCTCACTGCATGGGGCAGCCTTTGGAAGCCTGCTTGGCTCTGGAACGCTCCTCCGCGTGCGGGGGATGGATTCTGGGGCTATGGCCTGACCCTCCAAGGCGGCAAACAGGGCCGCCTCGTGGGCTTACTCAGTGGACTCACCCTCCAAGCCCTCACACCCCAGGACCCTACGGATCGCCCCTGGACCGAAGTTCTCCCCCTTCTAAGTGGATGGATGCAGGTCTTTTTGCGGTGGCAACTGCCGGAGAAACCCCCTGTCTATCAGCTCGGGGCACGCATATCCGGTTTCACTCCATTTCGGCTTTTAGGGCTGGAGCCCCATTTCGCTACCCCTTACTGGGGCAATTTCCCGCGTCAGCCAGCTTATGTATGGCTAGATCCCTACTTCATAGTGCACATTCGGCGCGTAATGGTCTATCTGCGCGTAGAGCACGCAACAGAGGGAGTTTTGGCGCAAGGGTATTACCTGATGGCGTGGTATCCGATGCCGGGTCGCGCCTTTTCTTTCGGGGTGCAGTGGGATATCTATAACTGAAGCACTTCCAGCAGCTCTTCAAAAGCCGCATCAGGAAGGGCAGGGAAATTAGCTATGCGAAAGAAGAGGTCTTTCTGCTCGCCGTAGCCCCAGCCCAGATAAAGCCCCTCCGCCTCAGCTCGGCTACGGAGCTTCTGGCCTATTTCTGCACTAGGCCAGCGCAGCGCTAATACGGTAGGCGAACGGTACTCTTGCCTCTGTAGTGGGGGAAAGCCCCGTTCCTCCAAAGCCTTATAGAGCCTGTCAGCTCGGGCGCGCAGGGTCGCTTCTCCTCCCTGCACAGGGGGGCGCTGTGGAAGGCCTTCTGCGAGGAGATATAGGCCAATGAGGTTGGGCGTGAAAGGCGGTTCGTGGGCTTCGGCCCGCTGAATAAGCCGACTAAGGGAATTGTAACGCAGGGCTGGAAGCTCACGCATCTCTCGTCGGGCCTCTGGTCCCAGGGCTACCACGGCTAGCCCCGGCGGTAACCCAAAGCCTTTCTGTACAGAAGCAAAGACTATATCCACTTGCTCCCACGGCAGGGAGATAGCCCCTAGGCTGCTGGTCGCATCTACCGCAGTAAGCGCCCGAGGAAAGGCCTCGCGCAGAAACCGCCACTCCGGAAGGGTAGCCCCTACCGAGGTTTCTACCTGTACTATCCCTACAAAGCCCACGCTCGCGTACTTCTGGGCTATGCTTTCGCGTTGAGAGGGCCAGGGCTGCTCAGGGGAAATAGCTACCCGATACGCAAAGCCAGAGGCAGCCGCCTGGAGCCCGTACCACCTTTCGCCAAAAGCGCCCTGCGTGAGGTGCAGACTCGCCTGCTCTGCCGTAGCATCTACCAGCACTTGCCAGGCCTCTGTCGCCGAACTGACAAAAAACACCAGCCACCCTTCTGGCAAGCCTAAGTGCTCTGCAACGGCCAACTGCGCCCGAGCAAAAAGGCTTTTCCAGACAGGATCGCGGTGATACCGAGAAAAAAGCCCCTCCGCCAAAGCTCGCTGTAAAAGCGGCTCTACTTGGGGATGCAGTTGCGACGGACCCGGCTGGAAGGAATACCGAATCTTCACCGCAGCGTCCACACTCCTAATAATAAGTAAAATCCTTGTTCTCCGCCAGGCGGCGAGAGCGCGGAGCGTTTATTTCCCTTGCCAGGTAGCGGCGCGCTTCTCCATAAAGGCTCGCATGCCTTCTTTCTGATCCTCTGTGGCGAAAAGTAAATAGAAGTTTCGCCGCTCAAAGTGCAGCCCTTCTTCCAGCGAGAGCTCGTAGACTTTGTTGATAGACTGTTTTGCGAGCTGTACGGCGAGGGGGGGCATGGCGGCGATTTCAGCAGCGAGCTTCAAGGCCTCTTCTAGGTATAGCTCCACAGGTACCACCCGGCTCACAAGTCCCCAGGCCTCGGCTTGCTGGGCGGAAAAGAAGCGGCCCGTAAGCACATACTCCATTGCGCGGGATTTGCCGATAGCCCGAGTAAGGCGCTGCGTACCCCCAGCCCCTGGGATAACCCCTATCTTTATTTCCGGCTGTCCAAACTGCGCCGTCTCACTAGCTATAATGATATCGCATAGCATGGCCAGCTCACAGCCGCCGCCTAAGGCATAACCGCTTACAGCAGCAATGAGCGGTTTTTTGAGGCGTTTGATCTGGTCCCATCGCTGAAACTGGTCCAGCTTGAGCATATCTACGGCGCTGTCGCTTGCCATCTCCTTGATGTCTGCGCCCGCTGCAAAGGCGCGTTCGTTGCCTGTAAGCACGATGGCTCGTACGCTTTCCTCTTGGTCCAAGGCCAGAAGAGTATCTGTTAGCTGAGCTACTAAGGCGCGATTGAGGGCATTGAGGCTCTCAGGACGGTTGAGCCGCACTAAGGCCACCCCCGGCCGTACCTCGCGTTCCACAATAAGCACTTCCATGCCGCAAAAATACCCCAAACCCGCCACCCTTTGCCCAGGGCCATTTTCCACTAAGTATGCACAAAGCTTTGTATCTTTGTTTGCACAATCTATGGGGTTCTCCTTGCGTGAGCGGCTTATCGCCTTCCGAGCAAAATACTACCGAGTCCAGATCTTGCGGGGCATTTTCCTGGTGGGATTATGGAGTGTGGGATGCTTTGTGCTCTTTGCGCTTTCGGAAGGGCTTTTCTGGTGGGAAGTACCGGTTCGGCTCTTTTTATGGGCTATCTGGGTTGGTGGGAGCCTCTTCGCCGTAGGCCGATGGATTCTGTACCCTCTACTTCAGTACGGCTTGCGCTTGCGGGGTTACCTTTCGGATGAAGAAGCCGCTCGCTGGATTGGCCGCCGCCTTCCTGAAGTGCGAGACAAACTCCTCAATGCCCTCCAGCTTAGCCGGCAGGATATTTCCGAGAACGCCGCCATCGCCCTGGCCATTGAAGAGCGCATGCGGCAGCTTACTGTAATTCCCTGGGAGCTTTCGCTGCCGCAGCGAGAGGTACGTCGGTATGCCTTAATTTTCTTGTTAATCACAGCCGGAGCGGCTGGGCTATGGCTCGCCAGCCCCACGACCTTCCGTGGGGGGACTTTCCGGTTGCTGCGTCCCAATCAGGTTTTCGCTCGCCCCCTACCCTACACCCTCTCTCTCGTAGGTATCCGCCCCTTCTACCGCCAAGGCGAACCTTTAGAAGCTATTATCCTTCTCTCCGGCGAGAAGCTCCCCGCTCAACTGTACGCAGTAGGGGCTACGGGCCCTCTACCCCTGCGCCGAGAGTCTCCGTCCCGATATGCGCTCTCATTGCCGTCCGTACAGGAGAGTTTCCTTCTGCGGATAGAAACTGAAGGGCAGCTCCTAGGCAGCTACCCCATCACGGTGCATCGACCACCTGTACTTCGCAACTTCACCCTCCGCTGTGAATACCCTACTTATACCCGACTCGCCCCCGACACGCTCTCACAACCCATAGCACGCGTGCTGTATGGGTCTTACCTCTCGGTACAATTTGACATAGAGAGCGAACGCCCCTACCAATTAGAGGCGGAAGGCCTTTCCCTCCGTTCGTCAGGCGCTACTAGATGGACCGGAAAGCTACTCGCTGCAAGCTCAAATAGCTACGCTCTCATTGTGCGCGACTCCCTTTTTAGCGATACGCTCCGACTCACTGTGGAAGTGTATCCCGATTATCATCCTTCTGTGCAGCTATTTAGTGAGTGGTTCAATGCCGAGACCTGGGAACAGGGCCTTCGCATGCGGCTTATGGATGATTTTGGGTTCACTCGGGCCATGCTGTGGTACCGCATAGCTGAAAGTCCAACCCCAAGCCGGGTGCAAGAGCAGTTTCGGGCGAAGCCCCTCTCTATCTCGACCGAAGCTTCGCAAGAGAAGTTTTATTCCATCGCTTGGCAGAGCTTAGGGATCCAGACCGGCGATAAGGTGGAATACTATGTAGAAGCCTGGGATAATGACGCTCTGCGGGGTCCCAAGTCTAGCCGAAGCATTCTTTACACCTTAGAGCCTACCAATGACGCCCAAAAGCAGGAGATTTTTGCCCAGCTACAAGACTCCCTACTAAGCGAGCTTCAGAAAATTCATGATAAACTAAAAGAACTTGCCTCTACATCGGATTTATCTAGGAAACTTCGTGAGACTACGGCCCTATCTGAGCAGTTTCGTTCGGTACGCAGTGAGCTTCGAGCTTTACAGCGGTTAGCCGCTGAGCAGCAGCTATACACGCCCGAGCTTTTAGAGCGTATGCGACAGCTGGAGAAGGTTTTAGAGTCTATTGACCCGCAGCGGCCCGAACGCTTACTCTCACAGCTCCTGCAGCCCCAATCCGATAGCCTGCGGCGCAGCCAGCTGCAGGAGGAATTGGAGCGAGCCTACCGAGAGTGGGAAGAGAAGATGGCGCGTTTAGAGGCGCTCTCCCCTCAGTACCAGCAGGAACGGAAGTTAGAGGAGCTCATGACGCGTCTTTCGGAGCTTTCCGAGCGCCAACAGGGTCTTGCAAAGCTACCTGACTCACTTCAGCATCAGCCAGGGACACAGGGACCGCAAGAGCGCCTTCTAGAAGAGACCCAGCAGCTGCGCCGGCAGGTAGACTCCCTTCGTCAGCAGACGCCAGAAAGCGCTCTACGAGACAGCCTCGGCCGTTCCGTCCAGTACCTTCAAGACGCGCTGAAGTCCATGCAAAAATCTCTTGAGCAAATGCAGCAAGGGGGTTCCCCACAGGAAGCCCAGCAAAATGCTGCGCAAAACTTAGAGCGAGCGCTTTCGGCGATGGACCAGGGGCAGCAGCAGGCTCAAAGCTCCCAAGAGGCAGAAGAGTACGAAGCTCTGCGCCTCCTCCTCAAGGGTATCCTTTCTCTCTCTTTCCGTCAAGAAGAAGCCCGAAAAAAAGCCCAGGAAAGTGCGCCCTTCCTTGCGAGTGCTAAGCCGCTGGTGCAAGAGCAGCTCGCTATTCGGCGGGATTACGCTCAGGTGCAGGAAACTCTATTTGCTCTGGCAGGGCGATCACCAGTGATTGAAGAAGCTATTTTAGACTTACTGCGGGATATGGATCGGTACTTTCGGGGGCTATCGTTTCAGGAGGCGGAGCCGCTTATGCGGCGCCAGCAGTACATCCTGCAAGGGCTCAATCGGCTAGCCAATCTTATGACAGAGCTTTTAGCGCAGTTAGAGGAGAATCAGCGTAATCGGCAGCAGAGGGCAGGGGGAGGGGCTTGTCAGCGGCCGTTTCGGGTGCGGCGGAAAGGCCAAGCAGGTCAACCCAGTAGCAGCCCGCAGAAATCACAGGGGCAATCCTCCAGACCTCAGCCGGGCCCTAAAAAGGAAGGGCAAGCCCCTTCGCTCCAACAGCTCCAGCAGCAGCTCAATGAGGCTCTAGACCGGGCCCTCCAGCCCAACCCTGCCTCTGAGAATCCAGGGGGGATTTCCCCCAGCGAACGGGCACGGCTCTCGGCCCAACAAGAGCTCATACGGTTACAACTCCAAGAGCGCCTCCGTCAAAGCCCCGGCGACGCTGGTCAGCTCCAGCAGCTTATTGAAGACATGCAGAAGGCCGAAAAGGAAATTTTAGGAGGTTCGCTCACCCGAGACCGGCTCCTACGCCAGCAGCAAATTCTCACGCGCCTTTTAGATTACGAACGCTCTCAGCGCGAAAGGGAAATAGATCCCACGCGCGAGTCGCGTACAGCCCAGCAGTTTTTCCAACGCACGACAGGTATCTATCCCATTCCCAGCGCTAAGCCTACCCCAGCAACCAGTACACCAGCCCTTTGGTTGTATCAGCTACCGTATCAGCGCCTAATTGAAACTTACTTTCAAACGCCATGACGATCTCGACTACCCAGCAGAGCTTTTCGCACGAGGAGGTAATACGAAGCCATATTGATGAGGTGGTGCGCATAGAACCGACCTTAATTCAGATAGCCAGTAAGGTAGGTCTACCCGAGGAGCGCCAGCCGCTCTTCATCGTGGTAGTTACAGAGGCGCTCAGCAACGCTATCCTCCACGGCAATAAACAAGACCCCCAGAAATTGGTACGCTTGCATTTCTACACGCATCCTGATCCTCCAACGCTGATAGTAAAGGTGCGAGACGAAGGAGAAGGATTTGACCCCGCAAGCCTTCCGGACCCTACCACCGAAGGAAATCTTCTCCAAGAGTCGGGGCGAGGGGTATTCTTGATGCGCAACTTAGCGGATGCGGTGGAATTCAAGGAGGGTGGGCGATGCGTGGAGCTGCACTTCCTGCTGTGATAGGCTTTAGTTACGAATTCGAGCTGCGACCCTGGCGTCTACGCGCAGCGAGGCTGCACAAGGCGTGGCTTTTGCAATGCCTGGCAGTCTATGACCCAAAAAGGCGCGTGCGGAGGGCCCAGTACTACTTCGTCTCAGAGAGCACCATCACCCGCCTACACGCCCAGTACTTGGGAGAGGCCACGCCAACAGATATAATGACCTTCGGCTACCCTCTCGGAGAGGGGGTAGAAGCCGAGATCTATGTCGCCCCACAAGTGGTCTACCGACATGCTCGGGCGTACGGCACAGCGCCGGGAGAGGAGCTGCGCCGAGTGCTGGCACATGGTCTTCTACACCTTTTGGGATGGGGGGACCAGAGTGAGCCCGAAGCCCAAGCCATGCGCGCCGTAGAAGATGCCTGCCTACGCCTCTGGGGAAGAGCTGCCTCGCCGAAACCTGTTTCACATGAAACACCCAAAGTCGGAATTTGATGTAATTGTCGTCGGCGCCGGTCACGCTGGCAACGAGGCCGCAGCCGCAGCGGCCCACTTAGGGTGCTCAGTGCTTTTGATTACCCAAGACATGACCAAAATCGGCCAAATGTCTTGCAACCCCGCCATGGGCGGTATCGCCAAAGGACAGCTCGTACGAGAGATAGACGCCCTCGGAGGGCTCTCGGGTATCATAACAGACGAGACCATGATACAGTTTCGCATGCTCAATCGCTCTAAAGGTCCTGCCCTGTGGAGTCCTCGAGCCCAAAATGACCGAGCCGCCTTCGCCGCTCGATGGCGCTGGCACTTGGAGCAAATCCCTAACCTCTTTTTCTGGCAAGATACAGTTACGGGCCTCCTTCTCACACCTGACAAACGGCAGGTTCTCGGCGTACAGACCCGCACTGGGAAAACCTTCACTGCACAGACCGTCGTATTGACTACGGGCACCTTCCTAGGGGGGCTCATTCACATAGGCCTCGTACAGCAGCCGGGCGGCCGCATGGGCGAAGCCGCAAGCTACGGTGTCACCGAACAGCTGCGAGAAATCGGTTTTGAAACAGGCCGCATGAAAACCGGCACCCCTCCCCGCATAGACGGTCGCACCGTAGATTTCTCCCGAATGGAACCCCAGTACGGCGATGAACCACCCGGCCGCTTCTCTTACGAAGATACCCCGCCCCTTACCGACCAGCTGCCTTGCTGGATCACCTACACAAACCCCAAAGTGCATCGCGTCCTAGAAGAAGGCCTTTCTCAGTCCCCTCTCTACACGGGCGTAATCCAAGGCATCGGTCCTCGCTACTGCCCCTCCATAGAAGATAAAATCGTGCGCTTCTCCGAAAAAGAACGGCACCAGCTCTTTCTAGAACCCGAAGGCCGCCACACCGTGGAAATGTACCTCAACGGCTTTTCCTCCTCCTTGCCCGAAGCCATACAAGTAGAAGCCCTCCACCATATCCCGGGCCTTGAGAATGCCCGCATCTTTCGGCCAGGATATGCCATAGAGTATGATTACTTCCCTCCCTACCAGCTGCATCCCACCTTAGAGACCCGCCTGGTAGAGAATCTCTTCTTTGCTGGCCAAATCAACGGCACCACAGGCTACGAAGAAGCCGCCGCCCAAGGCATCATTGCAGGCATGAACGCCGCCACCAAAGTGAAAAACCTCCCCCCCTTCACACTAAGCCGGGATGAGGCATACATCGGAGTACTTATTGACGACCTGATTACAAAAGGCGTAGATGAGCCCTACCGAATGTTTACTTCCCGGGCGGAGTTTCGGCTGCTGCTGCGCCAAGACAATGCGGACCTGCGCCTTACTGAAAAAAGCTACCGCTTCGGGCTTACTTCCGAGCGGCGCTATGGGCGCATGAGAAGCCGCAGAGAGCAAATCCAACAGCTCCTCGCTTATCTAAAAGACACCAAAGCACCCCCAGACTTAGTGAATGGCTGGCTTGAGTCGCTCGGCGAAGCTCCCATCTCTCAAAAAGTACCCCTCTCTACCCTTCTCTTACGCCCCAGAGTAACCCTCCAAGGATTAGCGCAGCTGCACCCAGAGCTGCAAGTCTTCTTAGCGCGCTTAGACCCTACAGCCATAGAGACCGCTGAAATTGAGCTTACCTATGGTGGCTATTTGGAGAAGGAGCGGTTGCAAGCCGAGAAGCTCCGCCGACTAGAAGAAGTACCCTTACCCGAGAGTTTAGACTTCCGTCAGATGGCTTTCCTGTCTTTTGAAGCCCGGGAAAAACTCCAAAAACATCGGCCCCGCACGATTCGTCAAGCCAGCCAAATCAGCGGCGTAAGCCCCGCTGATATTAGCGCCTTGCTCACCTATTTAGGGCGATGAACGGAAAAGCCCGACAGCCCTCCCGATTCCCCTGGTTTGCTCTCTGGATAGGAAGCCTTCTCTTCGCTCAGCAGGGCACCCGAGACTTTGCTGCCGAGCGCAAGAAACTAGAACGGCGCCGCCAACAGATTGAAGTGGAGCTCCAACAGACGCAAAACCTTCTCAACCAGACTCGCAGCCAAAAAAAGCAGTCCTTGACCGAAATGACTCTCCTACGCCGCCAGATCGCCCTCCGGGAAAAGCTCCTCTATAGCATCCAGCAGGAACTGCAACTCTTAGAACAAGATATTTACCGCTTAGCTACGGTGCGGGATGCATTAGAGCGCGACCTGAAGCGCTTGTATCGCAGCTATGTGTGGACTCTTTACCTCTTAGACAAAAACCAGCGAGAGGTAAGCCCATGGATCTGGATCTTGAGCGCTGAGTCCTTTCGTCAGGCCTACGAGCGGATGTTTTACTTCCGAGCGGTGTCACGATTTCGGGAGGAGCAGCTGCGGCTCATTCAGCGCACCCAATACTTTTTAGGGGGACGCACAGAAGAGCTTCGTAAGACCCGACAAGATAAGCAGCGGCTTTTAGCGCTCTACCTTGAGCAGGCAAAAGCCCTTCAACGCAGCCGAGAGGAGAAGCGGGCCGTATATCAGCAGCTCCAGAAGCAAGAGCAGAACTACCGCCAGCGGCTCACGCAGTCCCGACGAGAGCTGCAGCAAATCCAGAAGCGCATTGATGAGCTAATCCGTGCGGAGGTAGAAGCGACTCAAAAAGCAGCTCTTAGCACGGCGGAGAAGCGTCTAGCAAGTGCCTTTGAGCAGAACAAGGGCCTACTCCCCTGGCCCATAGCGTCGGATAAGGTAGTGGTTACTAGCCCTTTTGGTACTGTAGAAGATGAGAGTGGCGGGCTTATCACCAATCATGGCGTGTATTTAGCGGGCACACCAGGAGCAGAGGTCCGAGCAGTCTTCGCAGGGAAGGTTACGGCTGTAACCCAAATCCCCGGCCAAGGCAAAGTCGTTATTATTCAGCATGGCACTTACCGCACGGTATACGCCCGCTTGCGCGATACCACTGTGCAACCCGGCCAGCAAGTCTCTATCCTGACCCCAATTGGGCACCTCTCCAGCGGAGCAGAGCATGAGCCCCCGCAGTTATACTTCCTCATCTACAAAGGCAAAACCCCCATCAATCCCTTGGAATGGGTAGCCGGCCGATAGTTTCCCGTGAAACCCTAACGCTCATCCAGCTGCGCGAAGAAACCTTAGAAGCGCTGATCCCCTTATACGGCCCAGCAGAAAGCCAAGCCCTCTTTCGGCAGCTCCTAAGTCACTTTTGGCCTAACTGGCAAATTGAATGGCTCATTTCACGAGGAGAAGCGCTGTTTCCTCCTTACCTCAAACCTGATTGGCAGGCGGCCCTCCGTCGTCTCCTCGCCCACGAACCTCTGGCTTACATCACAAGCGAAGTAGAATTCCTCGGCCTTTCCCTTGCTGTGCGGCCGGGTGTCTTTATCCCGCGCCCAGAAACCGAGGCTTGGGTACATGGGCTCATCCAGGCGTTCTCCTCTACTCCCCTGCGCTACATTCTGGATATTGGCACAGGAAGCGGTGCTATCGCCCTTGCTTTGGCCCGAGCCTTCCCCCAAGCGGAAGTATATGCTGTGGAAAAAAGTCCCATTGCAGCCGAGACTGCCCGCGAGAATGCCCAACGATATCACCTACCCCTCCACTTGGCCCTAATCCCCTTCGGCGAAGCCCCCCTCCCCAGCTCCTGGCCGCAAAAGTGGGACCTTATCGTCTCAAATCCCCCCTACATCCCTTACGCCGCCTATCCCGAAACTGAACTGCGCGTCCGCCTTCACGAACCCCCAGAGGCGCTTTTCTGCAGAGACATTGAGCCCACTGCGAAAATTCTTGACTTTGCCTCAAAAAACCTAAATGCAAACGCCCGCTGCGTTGTAGAAATTTTTCCCAAAATGGTGAAAAAACTTATATCCCTGTGCCATGACCTGGGCCTAATAGCTCAGATACACAAGGACTTATCGGGGCGGCCACGAACCTTGTGGGTACAGCGATAGCCGCTCTTGAGAAAGCCTTTTTTGCGCTATCTTTGCCCCACTTCGGGGAGTAGCTCAGCCCGGTAGAGCACTAGTTTAGGGGACTAGGGGCCGTGGGTTCAAATCCCGCCTCCCCGACAAGGAGAGCTAAAGCGCTCAGGTGTTCTAAAAACCCTTTGGCAAAGCTATAAGCCGTGGGGGAGGAGCTGTATATTTGCGGCCCATGGAAGTCCCCAACTGGCTCCTCCCCCCACCCCTGCATACCCTGCTTCGCAGACTCCACAAAGCTTTAGCTCCAGAGAGAAAAGCGGCCTTGAGGGCACGGAAGTCTACCTCAGGGATCTATTCCCAGCCCAGCCAAGCTATCCGCTCCAGCCAGTGGCAGGCACGCCCCCTTCCCCCACCTCTCCAAAAGCGCTATGTAGAGATTACGGGGCCTGCCGAGCCTAAGCTCATCATCAACGCGCTGCACTCTGGCGCCGATGCCTTCATGGCTGACCTAGAAGATGCCCTTACGCCGCACTGGGAGCGCCAGCTCCAAGCCCAAGAAGCTCTCTATCACGCCGCTCGCGGACAGCTCTGCTTCACCAGTCCAGAAGGAAAGGAATACCGCTTAGACCCCGCCTACCCTACCCTCTTACTGGCGCGCCCACGCGGCCTTCACTTAGTAGAGCGACACTATTGCGTTGACGGCAAGCCCATCGCAGCCAGTTTCTTTGATACCGCCGTCTATCTCTATCATAACGCAGAAGCTTTACTTCGGCGCGGCGCTGGCCCCTACCTCTATATTCCCAAAATAGAATCTCCCGCTGAGGCTCGGGTTTGGGCGCATCTCCTCACCCTCTGCGAAGAAACCCTGGGCCTGCCCCTTGGCACCATACGAGTAACGGTGCTCATTGAGACCTTCCCCGCTGCTTTGCAGGTAGAGGAAATTGTATATGAGCTTCGCGAGCACATCGCTGGGCTCAACGCTGGCCGCTGGGATTACCTTTTTAGCGTCATCAAAGCGCACCAGCACCAACGGCATTTCGTACTCCCCGAACGGGAGGCCCTTACCATGGAAGTGCCCTTCCTGCGCGCCTACGCCGAAGAGGTGGTACGAGCTGCCCACCGTAGGGGTATTTTAGCCATTGGGGGCATGTCGGCTTTCATTCCCGACCGAAAAAACCCAGAGCTAAACGCTCAGGCCTTCGCCCGGGTGGAAAAAGACAAGCGTCGCGAAATAGCGCAAGGATTTGATGGAGCTTGGGTAGCGCACCCCGACCTCGTACCTCTCGTAAGAGACCTATTTGAAAAAGGTCTCCAAAGCCGGCCCAACCAGCTGGAGAAATTGCCCAGCCCCCCTGCAACTCGGGAACAGCTCTGCGCCTTCCCTTCTCTGGCGAAGCCGCTCCCCCTCCAAAGCGTAAAGCGTAACATAGAGGTTTTTCTCTTCTACCTCACCGCTTGGCTGCAAGGGCAGGGCGCCGTGGCGCTTTTTCACCTTATGGAAGATACCGCTACGGCCGAAATTGCCCGCGCCCAACTGTGGCAATGGCTTTTCGCTGAAAAGCCCCCTCTCACCGACAGAGGCGCCCCTATCAGCGTAGCCCTCTACGAAAGCCTCATCGCTGAGGCCCTCCAAACCTACCCAAACATCTCCGCCCAGGCTGCCCGGCTCCTACGAGAGCTTGTGTACAGTCCCACTTTTATTCCCTTCCTCACGAGTTATGCTTACCGAAGATACGTACCGTAACCGTTCCTGGGCTGAGCGAGCAGCAGCCCTCAAGCGAAGCTGGCAAGAAGATCCTCGCTGGAAAGGTGTCGTACGCCCTTATGCCGCCGAAGAGGTGATTCGCCTGCGGGGGTCGTATGACTTCGCCTATCCGATTGCGCAGCGAGGCGCAGAAAAATTATGGGACGCCCTCCACACTCGCCCATGGGTGGCTGGCCTGGGCGCCCTCACAGGATTACAAGCCGTACAAGAGGTAGAGGCGGGTCTACCTTCTATCTATGTGAGTGGTTGGCAGGTCGCCGCGGATGCTAACCTCGCCGCCCAAACCTATCCTGACCAGAGTCTTTATCCCGTAGAGAGCGTACCTTCCCTCGTGCGCCGCATCAATAACGCCCTCCTACGCGCCGACCAAATAGAGTTTCTGCAAAACCCTGAAAAAGGCCCTTCTCGCGACTGGCTCGTCCCTATCGTGGCTGATGCTGAAGCGGGCTTCGGTGGTAACCTCAACGCCTTTGAGCTAATGAAAATGATGATTGAAGCCGGGGCGGCCGGCGTGCACTTTGAGGACCAGCTCTCTTCCGCAAAAAAGTGCGGCCATCTCGGCGGCAAAGTGCTCGTCCCCACCAAAGAAGCTATCCAGAAACTCATCGCTGCACGCCTCGCCGCCGACGTGCTGGGCGTACCCACTGTACTTATCGCTCGCACAGATGCCAATAGCGCCACTCTTATCACCACGGATGCCGATCCGTATGATGAGCCTTTTATTCTGCGGGACCGGGGCCGCTCGTCCGAAGGGTTCTTCTATGTGCGTTCGGGGCTGGAAGCCGCCATCGCCCGCGGCTTGGCGTATGCGCCGTACGCAGACCTGCTATGGTGCGAGACAAGCACCCCCGACCTCGGCGAAGCCAAAGAATTTGCCCAAGCTATCCATGAGAAGTTCCCTGGTAAGCTCCTGGCCTATAACTGCTCCCCTTCCTTCAACTGGAAAAAACACCTCTCCGAAAGCGAAATGCTCACCTTCCGAGAAAAGCTTGCCGAAATGGGCTACAAGTATCAGTTTATCACGCTAGCAGGCTTCCATGCACTCAATACGAGCATGTTTGAGCTGTCGCGGGCTTACTTAGAGCGAGGCATGGCGGGCTATGCAGAACTGCAAGAGCGGGAATTTGCCCTGCAAGCTCACGGCTTCCGAGCGGTCAAGCATCAAGCTTTTGTGGGCACAGAGTATTTTGATGCTGTGCAGCTTACCGTTACCGCAGGCCAAAGCTCCCTCGCCGCCATGGACGGGTCTACCGAAAAGGCGCAGTTTCACTGAGACTTTGCCTGAGACCGGAGGGGCCTCTCTTATCCAAACCCTACCCTTTTACTGAATATTCGCCGCCCCGGCGCCGAAACTTCTCTTCGTCCACCTGGACCTCCTTAAGAGCCGCCTCTACTCCCACTTCGAGAATGTGCGGAGAGTACTTGTGTCCTTCCTTGTTTGCAGAATAAAAACGTCCACGAAGATCCATCATTAGATAAGAGTCTGAGATATGCTCGGTATCCTCGGACACTAGGTCTGTGTGACTCTCGTTGAGGCCTTCCCGATTCCTTTCTACGTAAGCCCGGAACTCTAAATCAGATACTCTCACTGCATCAAACTCCTTGTCGTTTTGATACTTAACGGGGCTCACCTGTAAAACCTTCCACCTTTTTGGTCGCATGAGGTTGATAAAATCTGTCATCTTCTCATCTTTATTGAACCTACATACCACGGTGTTTATCTTGAGGAAAATTCCGTTTTGGTGGCATACTTCGGCAAAACTCATTATCTTATCCTGCGAGATGACACCAGTTTTT